>JAZQTA010000001.1:0-7651 GCA_045630385.1 Eubacteriales bacterium
CGGAGAGTCCTTGGCTGGAGAAAAAGAGAATGTCCGCAGAGATTGTGCGCAGATAGCTCTCGGCAGCGGGGCCTATGAAGATTTGATTTTTTGGAAAATATAAGCCTCCCGTGCAGTAGAGCTGCACGTCGGGAGTGATACAGTCGTGGAAAATGCGGAGATTGTTTGTGATAATCCGAAGATTTTTCTTTCCGTCGAGATGTTTGACGATTCTGCGCACGGTTGAGGAGCCGTCCATGATTATTGAGTCACCGTCCGAGATCAGTGCAGCGGCTCTTTTGGCGAGTGCTTCCTTGACGGCAGAGTGCTCGCCATCTCGCAAGTCGATCGGTACAACAACATTGGGGGCGGATGCAAGCATCACACCGCCCCAGATGCGCTTGACTTGTCCTTGCGCCTCCAGTTCCTCAATGTCGCGGCGCACCGACGCCTCGCTAACAAAAAGACGTGTAGATAGCTCACGAACGGAAAGCGTTTTTTGGGCTTCCAACAGCTTTAGAAGCTGCACCCGGCGTTCAAACGGTATCATATGAGATTCTCCTTGAAATAAAATGAAAGAATTTGATGGAATTTGCGCTATTTAGATGGAAATTCATCAAAAACAGCGCAGACTATTGATTATCGACGCAAAGTTATCTATAATAATTATACTACTTTTTCAAATTTTTTCAACAGGTTGATGAAAACAAAGGAGAATTTTATGGTGTTGCAATACAAAAACAAAATTGCGGTGGCAGCACATCGCGGAAATTCGAGGTTCTATCCTGAGAATACCTTGGTTGCGTTTCGCTCTGCTATCGACCTTTTCGTAGATATGGTGGAGATTGATCTGCACATGACGAAGGACGGTGAGCTGATCCTTATGCACGACCACACGGTGGATCGCACGAGTGACGGACATGGATTGATTCGGGAGAAGTCGCTTGCCGAGATGAAGGCGCTGGACGTCGGAGGCTGGAAAAATGAAAAATTCAAGGGTGAGCGTGTGCCGACCTTTCGTGAATTTTTGGAGCTGTTCCGCGATCAAGATGAAATGCTGTTTAACATTGAGCTCAAGGATTATCCTGCGGACAGCGGAGATTTTGCTTACCGCTCTGCCGCACTTGCGATCGCGATGATGGACGAGTACGGCATTACAGAGCGCAGTGTGGTGAACACATGGAGCGGGGAGCTGAACGAATGGTTGGCTGCAACGTATGGAACGCGCCTTAAGATTCATGCCTACTATCCGCAGGAGTGGATGGGGAAGAAGCAACAGCGCTTCGTTTACGATTACGCGTACTGTGTCTGCCTGTTCGGCACCAAGGAGAATCCTGTGGTGGACAAATCGTTGTTTGATTTTGCACGGTCGTACGGTGTCGAGCCGTGGGTATATTATAACGAGAATGCCGATGCGTACGATGCGGCGATCGAAAATGGTGCGGTGTTGTTTACCGCCAATGATCCCGCATGGGCGATGGAGCATCTTCGCAAAAAAGGATTACATCAATAAGGAGAAATGAAAATGGCAATTGTTACAATCATCGGTGCGGGTATGATGGGCTCTGCGTTGGCTTATCCCGCAAGAGAAAACGGAAACGAGGTGCGCCTGGTCGGCACGCCATTGGATCGCGAGATCATCGACGTATGCCGTGCGACGGGACGTCATCCGAAGTTTACCAAGGATTTTCCCGCGGGAATCAAATATTATCAAATTGAAGATATGCAGGCGGCGATCGAGGGAGCGGACATGATCATCGGTGGTGTGAGCAGCTTTGGCGTGGATTGGTTCGGCGACGTCGTGCTTCCGGCGATCCCCGAGGAGATCCCTGTGCTCACCGTGACGAAGGGCTTGATGGACACCGATGACGGGCGGCTTTTGACCTATCCTGAGGTGTGGCAGAGACGACTTGATGCGATGGGGAAGAAGCTTTCTTTGAACGCGATCGGCGGTCCATGCACAAGCTACGAGCTGGTCGCGCACGACCAGACCGAAGTGGTGTTCTGCGGGAAAGACATGGAGATTCTGCGCAAGCTGAAGTTGATCATGGCAACCGATTATTATCACATCGGCCTGTCCCGTGATGTGGTCGGCATCGAGAGTGCTGTCGCATTGAAGAACGGTTATGCACTCGGAATCGCGTTGACTATCGGCTTGAACCAAAAGACATTCGGTATCGACAGCGAGCTTCATTTTAACTCGCAGGCGGCGGTTTTCGGGCAGGCAGTAAAGGAGATGTACAAGCTGCTTGATTATCAAGGCGCGGCAACGCTTGAAAATATGTCCGTGGGATATGGTGATCTGTACGTTACGGTATACGGTGGCAGAACGCGACTTGTTGGCATTTTGCTTGGCAGAGGCTTAACTATTGATGAGGCTAAGGCAGAGCTCAACGGTGTGACGCTAGAGTCTTTGGTTGTCGCAGAGCGTGTGGCACGGGCGATCAAGGCGGCGGCACGGAGAAGCTTACTTGACCTTGATAATTTCCCACTGTTGATGCACATAAACGAGCTTCTGACCGAGAATGCTGAGGTCAATATTCCGTGGGAGAAGTTTACGTTTGAAGTATAAAAGTGTATTTGTGAGAGAAGAAACAGATTAAATTCGAGTTGCAATTTTGTCCTACGAGTACAAAACGAAAGCAGACCGCCGTGTGCGGTCTGCTTTCGTCACTTATGCCCTACGAGCCCCTCAAAAAAGGCTTGCAGGGCAAGATCCGTTTTTGCTTTTTCGACCGAAGGATCTTAAGTTTCTTGGACTTTTTTGCAATTATTTTTCAAAAAACTATTGACTCTCCCATAGGGGGAGGGTGTATAGTAAATATAACGGAGGTGATACGCTATGCTTCGTATAGGGGAGTTTTCCAAGCTTGCCAAGATCTCAATCAAGAGCTTGCGGTATTACGATAAGATCGGCCTTTTAAAGCCCGCCATGATTGACAGCGCGACACAATACCGATATTATACGGATGAACAGCTTGAAACCGTTCGGTTGATTTCCATGTATAAAGATGCGGGATTATCGAACGAGATGATTTCACGGTTGATCCACAAAAGAGGCGATGAGCGCGCTTTGCTTGAATATCAAAAGCAGGTCCTTGCCGAGCGCGTAAAGGATATAAAAAAAGCGCTGTCTGCGCTCGACGTGTTGCTTGGGGCGCAAAGGAGCCAGAGGTATGAGGCGAGCATAAAGCACGTAGAAAAGCGATTGGTGTACTGTGCCAGAGGCTATATTACCAACGTCGAGAGTATCCATGGCTTTGTCAAACGCTGTTCTGAAGAGCTTTCAAAAACAAACCCGGAAGTCAGATTTTCCGAGCCGGATTACTGTTGCGTGATCTATCCCGATGACGGATACCGCGAATCGGGTATATTTATTGAGTATGCACAGTCGGTAGACAGAATGGGCGTGGATACCGAAATCATAAAATTTAAAGAGATCGAGCCGATCACCGCGATCAGCGTGATACATCGCGGAACGTACGATAATTTGCGCGATGCCTATCTTTTCGCCGTCCGTTGGGCGAGGGAAAACGGATATACGTTTGAGGGAGAGCCGAGAGAGCGGTATATTCACGGCGAGTGGGACAGAAGCAACGAAGCGGAATGGGTTACGGAATTGCAATTACCCGTGAGGAAAGAAAAATGATATATTATTTTTTATTGCTGTTATCGATCATTCTTGCCGTGTGTAAAAGCTCGTTATACAATTCCTATGCGAAAAAAGAGCCGACACTTGGCGCGACCTTCTGTTTTAACGCCATAAGCTACGGTGCCGCAGCCGTGGTCGCATGGATCGGAATGATGTTCAGCTCCAAAGCGATTTCTGCGACAACCGTTCTTTGCGCGTTCTTTTACGCAACAATTGTTGTCAGCCTGCAAACGATTTCTATCACGGCTATGCGCGTCGGCACAATGGCAACCACCTCCATCTGTATTATGTACGGAATGATTATACCATCGGTTGCGGGGCCGATTTTTTGGAAAGAGCCGATTGGCCTTTTACAAATTGCAGGCATTATCATGATGATCGTTTCATTGTGGCTTATCAAAGAGAAAGCATCGGCGCCACAGCGGAAAACAACCAAAAAATGGTTGGTGCTGGCGATTTTCGCGTTTGTGCTTTCGGGCATGGCGGGGGTTATGGAAAAAATTCATCAGAGCACGAAGGCGGCGGCAGAGAAATTGCCGTTCGTGTTCGTTGCCTGTGTGTTTATGCTGGTTTTCTCGGTTACGGCAAGATGGATCACTCGAAAAAACACGGAGAAAACCGATGCGGGCGCAATGATTTCTCTTGCGGCATTGTCGGGACTTGTTATCGGGCTTTATTCTACGGTAAATCTGACTTTATCGGGCAAACTTGACAGCATGATATATTACCCGATAGCCAACGGCGGCGCAATGCTGTTGACGGTGCTTGTGTCGGTAATTGTTTTCAAAGAGCGCTTTGATAAACCGAGAATTATAGGAACGGGCATCGGTCTGCTTGGCATACTGTGCCTTAGTATACCTGTCTGAAGGGGGATCAAATGGACGGTAAAATAAAACTCTACGCAGATGGAATACACGATGATACAGCGTCTATACAGGCAATGCTGGATAAATGCGGAACGGTTCGCATACCCGACGGACGGTATTTGATAACCAAGCCGCTTATCATTCATAGCAATACGCACCTTATTCTTTCCTCGTCGGCAACGTTGCGCCTTGCGGATGGGGCGAACTGCTCGCTTCTCGACAACGATGGGCTGTACAGCGATGAAACGAACGTAAATATTACCGTTGAAGGCGGAATATGGGATGGCAATCATATGGCGCAGGAGCGCAAAAAAATCCCGAACGAGTGTCGCCCGGGCGATGAAAATGAGGATAAGATCTGCGATAAGCAAACCTATATCGCCAATATTTATACGGTATTTATGGTTCGCTTGGTTCATACGGAGCATTTGCAGGTCAAAAATCTCACCTTCAAAGATCCGACGAGCTATGCCATTCATATTGCGGACAGCCGTTATTTTAACGTGGAAAACGTTACCTTGGACTACGATCTTTTGAAACCGAACATGGATGGGGTTCATATCCAAGGCCCTGCGCGCTTTGGTAAGATCCGAAATGTATTCGGAAACGCGAATGACGATCACGTAGCGTTGTGCGCGAACGGAACGATCCGAAGCGAAATTACGCGCGGAGATATTGAGGACGTGGATATTGACGGTATTTACTGTGATAACGGATATACCGGCGTGCGCCTGCTTTCCCGCGGTGATGCGATTCGAAACGTTCATATTTCCAATATACACGGGGAATTTCGCTTTTACGCCGTTTCCTTGACGCATCATTATCCGATACGCGACGATAAGCCGATTTTGCTCGAAAATATACGTATTTCGGATGTATACGCTTCAAAGAGCCGTGCCGAATGTACGGAAAATCATAAGGCGGCAGTTGAAAAAGAGGCGTTGATATGGTTGGAAAAAGGGATCGTTTGCCGAAACGTAACGGTCGAAAACGTTTACCGCAATGAAAGAAATATCCATACGAAAGCACCGACGGTGCGGATCAGCGAAGGCGTGACTGCGGAAAATTTGCAGATCAAGAACGTCAAAAACACTTTTGTCGGCGCACCGCTTGTATCCATTGAAAACAACAGCGAAAATATCGATCTGTCATTTTGATCTTCAAACTTAAAAAGAAAGCAGACAGTCTTGTGCGGTCTGCTTTTGCTTTTTTGTAGAATAGCGCTCTTGATTTTTCTGCAAGATGAAAACAATTCTTTGCAATATCGATTAATAAAAGGGCAAAAATGCCGTTTTTTCTTGAAGAAGGTTGGCTTTCCGCTTTTGAAAAAGCGGTTCGCGCCAAGGCTTGCTTATAATCGGCATCTTGACAAAAGGGCCGCCCTTGTGCTACAATAAAAGAAAAAGAAAGTACCATTTCAGGAGATTTTTATGGAAAAGAAGAAAAAAGCACAGCACCACGTGCTCCCCAGACATAAATTTTATTTCCGCGTTTTTCGCTTTGTCGGCACGGTCATGGGATGGATGTACGGATTTCGAAAAAAGATCTTTCGCGGTGCGCCCGGACAGAACTATTTCATCCTCGCTAACCATCAGACGTTGTTGGATCCGCCGCTTCTGGCTATGAGCTTTCGCGCGCCCGTTTATATCGTAGCGGGAGAAACGCTTTTTAATAACAGCATCCCTTCGCGCCTTCTGCGCCACTTCTTTGCGCCGATCAAAAAGCGCAAGGGCGAGGCGGACGTGGCTTGTATTCGATCCATGGTGCGCGTGGCGAGGGAAGGGGGCAACGTCGCGATCTTCCCTGAGGGCAACCGTACCTGGGCGGATTTTCCCTTCTATATTGATCCCGCGATCTGCTCGCTCGTGCGCGTCATGAAGCTTCCGCTTCTTCTGTATCGCTTTGAGGGCGGCTACGGCGTGGATCCCCGTTGGGGAAAATCCCGCCGCAAGGGGCGCTTCGTCGGCTACGTATCCCGTGAAATTTCGGTGGAAGAGATCGCGGCCATGACGGACGAGGTGCTTTATAAAACGATCATTGAGGGACTCACCGTCGTGGACGGTGAAAGCGGCGCGCTGTATAAGAGCGCCGATCGCGCGGAGTATCTTGAAAGGCTTCTTTTCGTTTGCCCGATCTGCGGCGCATCCTCCTCTCTTCATTCCGAGGGCGCGAATATTTCTTGCTCCAAATGCGGCCTTTCGGTCACCTACGGCGAGGATCTTATGCTTTCCTCCGAAAATTCCGACTTCAAATTCAAGACCTTGAAGGATTGGTACGCGTATCAGCTTTGCGCTTTGCGCGAGCTTGAAATCCGTCCCGGCGCAACGGTCTTTTGCGACAAAAACGCCGTTCTTTACGATAAAACCGCCGAGAAGCGCATCGAGGTTGCAAGGGGCGTCTGCACCCTGACCGATACAGCGCTGACCGTTGGCGAGGTTGCCATTTTGCTTCCCGAGATCAATTCCGTCAGCGTTGTGGGCGGAAGAAAGCTTGTGTTCCATACGAAGGATCGCTTTTATATTCTCACGGGCGACGAGCGGTTCAATGCGATCAAGTATGCCTTGAGCTTTAATATTTTGCCGACCTCCGTGAAGGGAGAAAGGTATTACGGCTTGGAAATTTGAGCCGAACGCCCGCGTGAGGGCATGCGTGCCGCCTCGAAAGGGTTGACCGAGGATCAGAGGACAGAGCGCTTTTGCGTTTTCTGTCCTTTTTCTTTTGCGCGAAAGGAAAAAATAAAATCTTTTTTTAGAAAAACGGTTGAAAAAGGCGGCAGGGTATGCTATACTAACAAATAGAAAATCTCTTAATAAAATTACAGCGGAGAGAAACATGAAAAGACAGCTTATCAGAGAAATTTATCAGAGCCCCGAGAGCTTTGGCGGCAAGAGTGTGACCGTCGGCGGTTGGGTGCGCAACCTGCGCGATTCCAAGGCCTTTGGGTTTATCGACTTGAATGACGGCTCGTATTTCAAGAGCATCCAGGTGGTGTCTGAGAGAGACAGAGTGGAATATTATGATGCCATCGCCGCCCAGAACGTGGGCGCGGCTCTGGTCGTAACGGGTATCCTTACCCTGACGCCCGGCGCAAAGCAGCCCTTTGAATTGAAGGCGGATAAAATCGAGGTCGAGGGCGCGTCCACTCCGGATTACC
>JAZQTA010000002.1:0-2706 GCA_045630385.1 Eubacteriales bacterium
GTGCGAGATTGCAGAGGACGGCAAGAGCTGCAAGATGTCCTACGAGGACGGCGCGGCAATTCACGTGCATCTTTTCTCGGATGCGGACGTGAAATTTGAGATCATCAGCTGCTACGACTTCCTTCTCAAGGATACCCAGCCAAAGGTTGAGGGCGAATACGATCGTTCCATGTATTCAAGACTTTTGGTTCGCTTCGACGATATGAAGAAATTTGCTCTTTCCATCGTGGTTGAGCCCGTTGGAGATGCGGAACAGTACGCAATTCCCACCACAGAATGGAAGAATATTAAGTAAAAAACATATACACGTTACGTCCCCTGCTTCGCTAATAGAGGAGCAGGGGGGATTTTTTTCGCATCGGCTTATTTTAAATATAAAAAATCGCACAAAATATTTTGCCAAAATGCACAAAAAGCCCTTGTGTGGCTTGATAATTTCGCGCTTCTGTGGTAGTATGAATAAAAGCGTCGCAATAATAAGATCACTTTGATACTCTGCGCGCCAAAAAGGAGAAAAACTATGTACACAAGCGAAAGACACCCGAACCTCGTTCTCAAGCTGAACGTTCCCTTCGCGCTGAAGGACGGCGAGAAGATCGCCCTTGACTATGCACCCGCGCGAAAGGCAGACGGCACGGTTTTGGTGCCTGCCTTTATCGAGGGCTTCGGCGGTAAGGCCGAGAGCTATGAGGGCAAGAAATATTTTGCTCTTGACAGCCTTGCGGCAAACAAGAAGTTTGACGAGATGGGCTGCATCATCCTGGATAAGGAAATCGATCTTTCCTCGATCAACCGCACGGATGATCTGGATCTGATGCTTCACTGGATGGGCGAATTCATTTTCGATATTGAAAAGGTTCCGATGCAAAGAACCTATGCGCCTGCTACCCCTGAGGAGAGAGCAGGCTTCAAGAGAGTGGGTGCGGATATCCGCGCAAGACTCGAGGCAAGAGACAACAAGCACCCCATGCTCGTTTCCAAGCCCGGCATTCTGGATGAGCTGCATGAAATTTATAAGACGGATTCCAATCCTACGCTGAAGAGCTATATGCAACGTCTGGTAGAAAATGCCGAGAAGGTGATGGCGAAGGACGAATACAAGATGAACGAGGATATGACCGCGCTCGTCAAGCCTCTTGACGATCCTTACGAGGACGGTTATGATTACGGCGGACGCTCCGCCGATCATAATGACCGCGGAACGCACTGCACACAGCTCGCCGTTGCTTATCAGTTCACGCGTGACTTGAAGTATGCAAAGCTTGCCTACATCATCATGAAGGAGCTGATCCGCCGCGCACACTGGGGTCCCGGCCACTTCCTCAACTGCTCGATGCTGACCTACGACTACTGCTTCACCTATGACTGGCTCTACAACATCTTCGTTGAGCTCGGATACGATCTCAAGGAGATCAAGAATGCCATCTATTCTCACGGTGTTCTGCAGTGCTACAACTCCATGATCTATGATAAGTGCGACTATCCTTCTCCGAGAATGGGTACGGGCTGGCGCTTTAAGCTGAAGCCCGACAACTGGAACGCCGTTTGCAACACGGGTTGCATCACCGGCGCGGCTATGCTGATCTGTGACGGACAGAGCGGCTATATCTCCAACACGGTGCTTGACATCTGCACCGAGCTGATCGGCGCGGCACTCACCTCCCTGATGCAGGACGGCTTGGTTCTCAAGCAGTATGCAACCGACGGCTCGTACGTAGAATCCAACTCCTATTGGTCCTACGGAACGAACAACCTCTTCAAGACGATTCAGTGCCTTTACAACCTGCTCGGCACGGATCTTGGTCTGCACTATACCTGGGGACTTGACAAGACCTGCTATTACGCAATCAATACCGAGAGTGCCGACTACGTGGGATGGAACTATCATGACGGTAGCCTTTCCGCACAGAGCACGGGTATGTTCTATTCGTTCGGCTATATTTCGGGCGACAGAAATCTTTATGCTCTCCGTAAGGAGCATCTCAGACGCGGCAAGGCGGCAGGGCTTACCGACCTGCTCTATGATCCCGATCTTCTCGGCGTAGAGGTGCCCGCACTGAAGGCACTTCCTCTCGACTATCTGATGGAATCCATCGACGGCTTCACCGTTCGCAGCGGATGGGAAAGCGGCTCGATCTATGCAGGCCTTCTCGGCGGCAAAAACCCCAAGGGGGCAAGCCACCAGCAGATCGACTCGGGAACCTTCGTTTATCACAATCACGGCAAGCTCTGGTTTACCGACCTTGGAACGGACAGCTACACGCTGCCCGGCGGCTATTTCGGAAATAACAATCTCTTCCGCAGAAATGCAGAGGGTAACAATACCCTGCTCCTGACCTCCCTTCCCCACGGACAGGCGCTGGAAAACAATTCCCCTCTCACCGAATGGAAGTCCTCGGATGTGGCTTCTTACGCGATCATTGATACTACGGCGGCTTACGGTGACAAGGCTGTGAAGACCACGCGCGGTATGCTTCTGACCGCTGACAGAAAGACCTGGGTGCTTCGCGACGAGGCAGAGTTCAAGGAAGCGGAGAACGCTTGCTGGGTTGCTAACTTCGAAAGCGCGAAGATCAAGTGCGAGATTGCAGAGGACGGCAAGAGCTGCAAGATGTCCTACGAGGACGGCGCGGCAATTCACGTGCATCTTTTCTCGGATGCGGACGTGAAATTTGAGATCATCAGCTGCTACGACTTCCTTCTCAA
>JAZQTA010000003.1:0-12825 GCA_045630385.1 Eubacteriales bacterium
TTGCATCTGTTTTTTGATGCAAACGGCAGATTTTTTTACAGAGTGTAGTCGATATATGCGGGGGAATGGTCGGAAATGGGGAAGTAATAATCGGGGGAGTATCTTTCAAATCGGCGGATCACGGTGTCCTTCAGATTGCGCGCAAGAATGTGATCGATCGCCCATTCGAAGGGCTTGTCGTAATATTCGGTCTTGAAGCCGTCACCGAAGCAATAGTGATAGCCGACGGCCTCCTCGGCAAAATCCGTGGCAATATCGTGCGCATGCAAATATCCGCTTTTAAGAGCCTCCTGCAATGCCGTAGAATTGTACCCATCGTTCAGATCGCCAACGATAAAGATCGGCGCGTCATACTGCTTTTCGAAGTGCGCAAGTCTTTCTCGGAGAAGCCCAAGCTGATAGGCACGCGCCTCATTCGAGTGCTCCTGCACGCCCGAGGGGTAGGGCGGCCGCATCCCCTCCGAGGGGGAGCGCATCCACCAAAGATGCGTGCTTGCGAAAACGAAGCGCTTGCCGCTTTCCTTGGTCTCAAAAACGGCGATCGAGTAGGATTTTGAGCCGGCATCGTTGAAAATACCGTCAAATCCGTCCATTTTTTCGGAGTAGCGGAAGAACTCGGATTCGATCACGGAGAGTCTATCCTTGCGGTAAAAAATCGGCGTGTATCCGTCGCCGACCATGGCGTATAGATCGCCCTCGGCGATAAAAGCATCCTGCAGAAGCCCCGCGATCTTTTTCGTTACCTCCTGGCATCCGATCACGTCGGGCATAAGCTCGCGATACACGCGCAAAAGCCCGGGGAGTCTCGCCTCGGCGGAGCAGTCGAAGCCCTTTTCCTTCCATGCGGGGAGGTTATCATTGCAGTTCCAGACGTTATGTGTCATCAGTCGGATCGTAGTGTTCATTTTATATTCTCCTGTTCGTTTTTTGTAAGCTTTTTTCTGATAAAGCGCCTCGTGCGGTTGATATGGCGCTCGAAATCTCCGCTCATGATCAGCTCGGCAAGCACGTATTGCATAAAGGTAGGTACGGTGCAGGAATAAAAGCCGAGTTTTTTTTCATAGGGAATGGCAAGATGCCGCGGAAGCACCATATAGCCGATACGGAGCGAGGGCGAGATGGTCTTTGAAAAGGTGTTGAGGTAGATCACGTTGTCCTTTTCGGTCAGCGCGAAAAGCGTTTCGGTGGGCTTTGTCGAAACTGAAAATTCGGATTCGAAATCGTCCTCAATGATGTAGCGCCCCGCCTTTTCGGCAAAAGCAATGTATTCATGCCGCTTGGATGCGGAGGCGGTCACGCCGCTGGGAAAGCTTCGGTAGGGCGTTGTGTGCAGCACGTCGGCGTTGGAATTTGTGAGGGCGGTGCTGTCGATGCCGCAATCGGTCAGCGGAAGGGATTCATATTGCACCTGTGCGATTTTGTAAACGCGCTCGATCATCTTATAAGAGGGGGACTCGATCGCGTATATGCGGTCGCGCCCGAGAAGCTCAATGATCCGCCCGTAAAGCGATTCCGAGCCCGCGCCGATCACGATCTGGGAAATATCCGCCTCGATCCCTCGGTTTCTCTTTAAGTAAAGCCTTATCGCCTCGCGAAGCGCGGTGCAGCCGAGAGCAGGGGATCTTTCAAGCGTGATCTCTCCGTGCTCGCTCAAGGCTCTTCGCATCGTTTTCGATAAAACCGAGAGCGGAAAGCCGGGATACTCCGGATGCTCGCTTTGCGGCCTTGGAAAATCCGCCGCCGCCCTTCCGGGCGAGGCAAAGCCGTCGCTTTTTCTGAAGGTAACGATAAATCCGCTTCGCTCCCTTGCCTCGGCGTAGCCCTCGTCGCATAGGAGCGTGAGCGCGTGCTCCACGGTCACGGTGCTCAGATCGGTCTCCTCGGCAAGACTGCGCTTGGAGGGGAGCTTCGTGCCGTAAGGGTATACCTCTCCGACGATATCATCCCTCAAAAAATGATAGAGCTGCAAATATAAAGGATGCTTTTCCTTATCAATAATATACTTCATCTGGTTATATAAAATACTCCTGAATTGGTGATTGATATGTGGTCAGTTGTAGTATATAATATTTTTATCAAAATGTCAAGGAGAAAGCAAAAAATGCGCTCACAAATAAGAAATATCGTGATGGCGGCATTGATGGCGGCGCTCGCCTGCGTTGCCACAATGGTAATACAGATCCCATCTCCCATGCAGGGCTATATGAATCTCGGAGATTGCGTCGTGCTGGTCTCGGGTTGGATGCTTCCCTTGGGATACGGAGTTTTCGCGGCGGCTCTCGGCTCTCTGCTTGCCGATCTTTTTGCGGGCTACGCAATATACGCCCCCGCCACCTTTATCATCAAGGGGCTTATGGCGCTCATCGCGTGTTTGCTTTATCGCATGATCCGAAAAAAAGGTCCGCAGCTTT
Organism: Eubacteriales bacterium; assembly: GCA_045630385.1. Lineage (GTDB taxonomy): Bacteria > Bacillota > Clostridia > Oscillospirales > CAG-272 > UBA1740. The sequence goes on from JAZQTA010000003.1 coordinate 2,412, forward strand.
TGGCGCTTCTGATCAGCGGCATTTGTGCGGAGCTTCTGATGGCGGTCGGATATTTTGTCTTTGAGGGCTTCCTCTACGGCTTCGGTCCGTCGCTCGTCAATATCCCGGCAAACTGCATTCAGGGCGCCGCAGGGCTCGTCTTCGGTATCCTTCTTGCCAAAACCTTTGAAAAATCGGGTGTATTGAAATCGGAATGATCTTATATCAAGAAAAAATCCCCTCGTCGGGCTTGAAGCCGCCGCTTTGAGTCCCCGCTGTGAGGGGATTTTTTTGTATTTTCGCCAAAATCCTTTCGTGCGCATACACTGATAAGGACGGCAGAGCCGTCAAAAAGAAAAAAGGAAGAACGAAAATGGATAAGAATCAGAACGGAATGCCCATTCTGCCGGATGCGGGCGAATGTGAGGCGGCACCGATGCTGTGTGACGGAGCGCAGCTCGCCATGGTGTATGCACCGATGCAGTCCTTTCGTAAGCTTTATTCCGAAGCGGACGCCCTTCGTCGCGGCACGCTTTTTGAAGAGCTTGATAAGCCGCTGGAGGAAGTGTGATGGATAAAATGAATAAAGAAGCGCTTCTCGAAAAAATTCAGGCGCTTTCCTTTGCAAAAACCGAAGCCGAGCTTTTTCTCGATGCGCATCCGACGAATAAGCTTGCCCTCGACTATTTTCACAAAACGCTGGATGCCTTGCTTGCCGCCACGGCGGAATACGAGGCAAATTTCGGACCTCTTACCGCGGCGGGCGCTTCCCGCGAGCGCTGGAATTGGATCGACGGACCGTGGCCTTGGCAAAGAGAAGGGGATCTTTCCGAAAGCGAAGCACCGCTGAATTGCCGCGGTGAGCGAAGGTAAGGAGGAACGAATATGTGGATCTATGAGAAAAAACTGCAGTACCCCGTAAAGATCAAGAATCCCAATCCCAAGCTCGCGAGCGTGATCATTTCCCAGCTTGGTGGGCCGGACGGTGAAACCGGCGCCGCGCTTCGCTATCTCAATCAGCGATACACGATGCCATCCGCCGAGGCGATCGGCGTTCTGACCGATGTGGGAAGCGAGGAGCTCGGGCATCAGGAAATGATTGCCGCCATTCTTTATCAGCTCACGAAGGGGCTGACGCCCGCCGAGATCAAGGCAGGCGGCTTTGATAAATATTTCGTGGACCATACCCTCGGTATCTATCCCACCGCCGCTTCGGGTATGCCGTATACCGCCGCCTCCATGCAGTCGAAAGGCGATGCCGTGGCAGATCTTTGCGAGGATCTCGCGGCAGAGCAAAAGGCGCGCGTGACCTATGATAACATTCTTCGCCTTTCGGATGATCCGGACGTCAATGACGTGATCCGCTTCCTTCGTCAGCGCGAGGTCGTGCATTTTCAGCGCTTCGGCGAAACTCTTCGCCACACGCAGGAAAAGCTCAATCAGAAAAACTACTATGCGTTCAACCCCGAATACCGTGTAAAAAAGAACGCGAGAAAATAAAGCCGAAAAGCTTTCGCCGAGAGATTTTTTAGGATCTCTCGGCTTTTTGATTGACTTTTTATCGCATTCATGGTAAAATAATAAAAAAGATTTAAAGCGAGGAATGAGATGGAAATCGAAAGCGCAAAAAAGGAAATACTCTCGCTGCGCGCAGAGATCGAAAGAAATGCAAAACTCTATTACGAAGAGGACGCGCCCGTCATTTCGGATTTTGAATATGACAGAATGTTCCGCCGCTTGCAGGATCTTGAAGCGGCGTATCCGGCGCTCGATAGCCCCGATTCGCCGACGAAGCGTGTCGGCGGTCGCGCCTTGGATAAGTTTGAAAAATTCACGCATACCGTGCGTATGGGAAGTCTGACGGACGTTTTCTCCTTTGATGAGCTGGATGCATTCCTTGACAGAATGCGGGAGACGCTCGGTGAGGAGGCGGAATATTCGGTCGAGCCGAAGATTGACGGACTTTCGGTTTCGCTGATTTACGAAAACGGCGTTTTCGTTCGCGGCGCAACGCGCGGTGACGGATTTGTCGGTGAGGACGTAACCGAGAATCTTCGAACCGTGCGCTCCATTCCCCTAAAGCTTGCCGAGCCGATCCCTTACCTCAATGTGCGCGGTGAGGTCTATATGCCGCGCCGTGCGTTTGAGGAGGTGAATCGCCAAAGAGAGAACGAGGGGCAGCCCCTGTTCGCCAATCCCCGCAATGCCGCCGCAGGCTCTCTTCGTCAGCTCGATCCGAAAATATGCGCCGCGCGCCGTCTTGAGATATTCGTTTTCAATCTCCAGGAGGGCTCGCTTTATATGGATGGCCGCGCCGCGAAAACGCATGGCGAAACGCTCGAAAGACTGCAGGCGCTCGGCTTCACCGTGCTTCCGCATTACGAGATACTGAGGAATGCCGATGCCGTGAAGGCGCACGTGGATGCGCTCGGCGAGATGCGCCCGGAGCTTTCGTTCGATATGGACGGTGCGGTGATCAAGATCAATGGGCTTGAAAGCCGTGTGAAGGTCGGAGAGGGAACGGGTGTTCCGAAATGGGCGGTTGCCTTCAAATATCCGCCCGAGGAAAAGGAAACCAAGCTTCTCTCCATTTCCGTGCAGGTCGGCCGCACCGGTGTGATCACCCCGATCGCGGAGCTTTCTCCCGTGCATCTCGCGGGGACGACGGTGAGCCGCGCCACGCTCCATAACGGAAGCTATATTAATGAAAAGGATATCCGTATCGGTGATACGGTCATCGTCCGCAAGGCAGGCGAGATCATTCCCGAGATCGTATGCGCGATCGAAAAGAACCGTACGGGAACCGAAATCCCTTATGAAATGCCTGTCGTTTGCCCTTCCTGTGGGCAGGCCGTGAAGCAGGACGATGCGGGAGACGGAACGGCCGTTCGCTGTGTCAACCCCGCTTGCCCCGCGCAGAGAAGCCGCAGTATCGCGCACTTTGCGTCCAAGGGCGCAATGAATATCGACGGACTTGGTCCGCAAATGGTGGAGCTTCTGCTCCGCAACGAAAAAATTAAGGACGTCACCGATCTTTACGGCTTGAAGGTGGAGGATGTAAAGGACCTTGACCGTATGGGCGAGAAGAGCGCGCAGAATCTGATTGCCGCCATCGAGCAATCCAAAACGCGCGGCCTTGAAAGGCTTCTCTACGCGCTCGGTATCCGTCAGGTCGGAGAGGTCGCCGCCGAGCAGATCGCGGGTCGCTTCGGCACGCTGGAAGCGCTTTTTGATGCCAAAGCCGAGGATTTTGTTGCCATGTCGGATATCGGAGAAATCACGGCGGCTTATATCGTGGAATATTTTGAAGATCCCGCCCACCGTGCGCTCTGTGAGCGCCTTGCCTCCCTTGGGGTGGAAACGGATGCGAAAAAGCAAGCATCCTCTGCAAGACTCGAGGGGCTCACCTTTGTGATCACGGGCACTCTCCCCTCCATGACGCGCGATGAAGCCACCGAGCGCATCAAGCAAAACGGCGGCAAGGTGTCCTCCTCCGTTTCGAAAAAGACCTCTTACGTGCTTGCCGGAGAGGAAGCCGGCTCAAAGCTGACCAAGGCGCACGACCTTGGTGTCACCGTGATCGATGAGGAAGCCTTCCTTGCCATGCTTTCTTAAGGAATTCTTTTGCTCTTTGAGCGGTCGCCATAGGCGACAAAAGGAGATTAAAATGAAAAAAGAAATCGAGAGCATCCTGCGTGCGCATCCTATGTTCTTGTCGCGCGCGGGATGGACGTATCATCCGCCCGTGTACGGCGAGGATGGAAAATTTCGTTACGGATTTCCCGAATACGATGCCATGCTTGAAATCGCGAAGGGCTTTTCGGATAGCGGCGTTCAGGTGTTTTTGACGAATCTTCCCGTTGGCTGGGTGGATGAGGATACCTATGATTTTTCCTCCCTTGATGAAACGCTTGCGCAAATGTTTGCTGCGATTCCAAATGCGCTCTATATTCCGCGCCTTCGTCTCGATCCTCCCTTTGCTTGGATGGAAAAGCACCCGGAGGAACTTTGCGTTTTTGAAAACGAATCGGATGATCCGAAAATAATTTCCGAGCTTGTAAAGCACGGAAATGTAAACAATACTTATGATATGACTCTTCCTTCGCGTCCGAACGGACTCCAGCCTCTTCGCTTGGATGAGCCTATTGGATTGCAAAGCTTCAGCTCCGAGCGTTGGCTCTCGGATGCACTTCGCGCCTTGGAGGCAGTTATCAAGCATGTGCTTGATGGGCCGTATGCCAAGCATTTTGTGGGCTTCCATATTTGCTTTGGCGGCACGTGCGAGCTTTTGCATTGGGGCAACGGCGGCAGCCGTATCGGCGATTTTTCAAGAAAGCATACAGATGCGTTTTTCGCATGGGCACTAAAAAAATACGGCTCGCTTTCGGCACTCTCCTCCGCATGGGAAAAGCCGGGGCTTGGCCGCGAAGGCTTCTCCGTTCCGCCCCGCGCCGTGCGTGAAAAGCAGGGAACTGATCTTGCCTCCATGTATCGCATGGACGGCGACGGCGTGTGGTATCGTGACTATGAGCTCTTTCACAGCGAAACGGTGATCACCGCCTTCCTCGCCTTGGCCGAGCGCGCCAAGGCCCTTGCACCGGATCTTGCGATCGGCGTGTTTTACGGCTATGAGTGCTACGGACACGAGCATTTGGATCGGATGCTTTCGTCTCCCTTCGTCGATTATCTTTCCGCCCCCAAGCCCTATGATGATCCTGCGCCCGGCGGCCGCGGCGGCAGTGTTGCTAAGGTTGCCTCCATCATGCGCAAAAAGCTTTGGATAGAAGAAATCGATAACCGCCCGCACACGGCATGGGATCCGAGAAAATTTGCCGCGCATATCAACGTGGCGCCTGCCGCAGATTTTTCCGAGAGTGCCACCGTGCTTTGGCGCGAGCTTTGCAAGCTTTCGCAGGACGGTGCCTCCTTCTGGTGGATGGATCAGGGGGATGCCAAGCATCGCTGGTATGACGATGCGGATCTGATGTCTCTCGTCTCCGATATGGTAAAGCTGGATGCGGCCGTCAAAAAGACAAAGCCGCGCGATATCATCGAGGTTGCTGTGATCGGTGATACAGCGGCCAATCTGATGGGCGGTATGAAAGGAAATGTCCGCCGAAAAATGCTGAGTGCAGGCGTGCCCTTCCACGAATATCGCGTTTGCGACCTGGATGAAATTTCCCTTTCGCAATATCGTTTGCTTGTGTTTACGGCACCGCATTTGATAACGAAGGAATGGCTTGCCGCGCTTCGTTCTCGGCTCCATAAGGATTGCCAAATCCTCTTTACGGATTTGCCCGGAATTTGTAACGGAACGCCCGATCTTTCTCGTGTGCATGAGATCACGGGCATTGCGGTGGTTTTTTCGGAAACGAGCGACCCGGCCTCTGCCGCATCCTTTTCCTTTGCGGACGGAGGGGGCGGCGCGATTCGCGAAAATTGCGGTATCTGGCTCTCTCTTTCTCCTTCGGAATTTTCGACCTCTATCACCCCTGTTTTCTCCGCCGCAGGTATTTGCCCGCGGATCGAGGGAGAAGGCGTCGTGCATGGAAATTCCCATCTCCTCGGTGTCTTTTCGATGAAGGATAAAGGGCTTTCGGGCACGGTTCGTTTGCCCGAAAGAGGGGATTGGATTGAGTGGTTTACCAAAGAGGAATATGCAGACACGTCTGTCGCACAGATATCCATCGGGCCGCGCGCGGCACGTATTTTCATAAAAAAATCTCTCTATGAAGTCGCAGGGCTTTGAATCGAAGCCTTGACCGTGAAACGAAAAACGTATCCTTTTTGGCGATCCGCAAATTTTGCGCGATCGCCGTTTTCATATCTTTTTTCAACAAAACGCAGGAGGATCTTTGTTTTTTACCATCACGGAACAAAGCGCGCGTGAAGGAAAGACTCGACAAAAGCAGAAAAATGCATTTTTTCGGAATAAGCCCTTGCAATTTGACCCATTATCATATATAATATTATATTAGTAAAATATTTTATGTGAGGAACGGTTATGTATCGTATCGTTACCAAAAAAGAATTGAATCCGACTGTGACCTTGATGGAGATTGAGGCGCCCTTCGTGGCGGCGAAGGCGCAGCCGGGACAGTTTATTATTTTGCGCGTGGATGATGAGGGCGAGCGCATTCCCCTCACCGTTGCGGGATATGACCGTGAGAGGGGAACGGTTAAGATCATTTTTCAGATCGTAGGAGCAACCACTCTTGCCTTGAATGCCAAGGCAGAGGGAGAATATATTTCGGACTTTGCCGGCCCGCTCGGTGTGCCCACCGAGATCGAGGGATTGAAGAGCGTGCTGATCGTTGGCGGCGGTGTCGGCTGTGCGATCGCGCTTCCCATTGCCGAGGCCTTGCACGCCGCCGGTTGCGAGGTGACCTCCGTGATCGGCTTCAGAAATAAGGATCTTCTCATTCTTGAGGACGAGTTTCGCGCCGCTTCGAAGGAGCTGTTCGTTATGACGGATGACGGATCTTACGGCCGTCAGGGTAACGTATGCGTACCGATCAATGAAATGCTTTCCGCAGGGCAGAGCTTTGACCGTGTGATCACCATCGGTCCTCTGATCATGATGAAGTTTGTAACGCTTGCCACCAAGCCTTACGGCATCCCCTGCACCGTTTCGATGAACCCGATCATGATCGACGGCACGGGCATGTGCGGCGGCTGCCGACTTACGCTTGTGCAGGACGGTAAGCGTGTAACGAAATTCGCCTGTGTGGACGGTCCGGATTTTGACGGCTACGAGGTGGATTTTGATGAGGCAATGTCCCGCGGTACTATGTACCGTGATTTTGAGCGCCATAAATACGAGGAAGCGTGCAACCTCTTCAAAAAGGAGGTAAAGTAAAATGCCAAAGCCTAATATGAGTCTGAAAAAGAACCCTATGCCCACGCAAGAGGCAAAGGTGCGTGCAAGAAACTTTGACGAGGTGGCGCTCGGATACACCGAGGAGATGGCGATCGACGAGGCGCTTCGTTGTCTGAACTGCAAGAATATGCCCTGTGTTACGGGCTGTCCCGTAAATATTCATATCCCCGCCTTTATCGAGAAGATCAAGGAGGGCGATTTTGAGGGCGCGTACGAAATTATACATAAGACCTCGGGGCTTCCCGCCGTTTGCGGTCGCGTTTGTCCGCAGGAAACGCAGTGCGAGCAGAGGTGCGTGCGCGGTATCAAGGGCGAGCCCGTGGGCATCGGCCGTCTTGAGCGCTTCGTTGCCGATTGGCATAACGCGCATTCCGATAAGATCCCAAGGACCGCGCCGAAGAACGGCCACAAGGTTGCCATCGTAGGCTCAGGCCCCTCCGGCTTGACCTGCGCGTCCGATCTTGCGCTTCTCGGCTATGACGTTACCGTTTTTGAAGCGTTGCACACCGCAGGCGGCGTGCTCGTATACGGCATTCCCGAGTTCCGCCTTCCCAAGGCCATCGTGCAAAAGGAGGTCGATAACCTCAAGGCGATGGGCGTTGAGATCATGACCAATATGATCATCGGTAAAACTCTGACGGTGGACGAGCTCTTCGGCATGGGATTCGAGGCCGTATTCGTCGGCTCGGGCGCGGGGCTTCCGAACTTCATGGGTATTCCCGGCGAGAGCCTCAAGGGCGTATATTCCGCCAATGAGTTTTTGACCAGAAGCAATCTCATGAAGGCCTTCCGCGAGAATCCCGACACGCCGATCATGAAGGGCGGAAGCGTAGCCGTTGTCGGCGGCGGCAACGTGGCGATGGATGCCGCGAGAACCGCGCTTCGCCTTGGCGCCGATAAGGTGTATATCGTATATCGCCGCTCCATGGAGGAGCTTCCCGCAAGACGCGAGGAGGTAGAGCATGCAGAGGAGGAGGGAATCGAATTCCGTCTGCTTTGCAATCCCGTCGAGATCCTCGGCTATGAAAATCCCGAGGATAAGAGAGATCCCAAAAACGGCTTTGTCACCGGCATGAAGTGCATCCGCATGGAGCTTGGCGAGCCGGATGAGCGCGGCCGTCGCCGCCCGATCGCAATCGAGGGAAGCGAGTTCGTTTTGGATGTGGACACCGTTATTATGTCGATCGGAACCTCCCCCAATCCTCTTATCAAGGCTACCACCGCAGGCCTTGAGGTGAACCGCCACGGCGGCATTATCGTTGAGGGGGCAACGGGCAAAACCACGAAGGATGGCGTGTACGCAGGCGGTGATGCCGTAACGGGCGCCGCAACCGTGATCTCGGCAATGGGTGCGGGAAAGGTTGCCGCGGCAGCCATTGATGACTATATAAAAAACAAGAATTGACAACAATTCTTTGCAAAAAGGATAAAAATATGTCTGAACTTATACTTGAACACGGCGCTCCATCCGATCTTTCGGGCAGGCTTTCGAAAGAAGTAAAGACCTATAAAAATCTGGATGCGCTTCATATTTCCTACGACCGAATTGATCACGAGGCGGCAGAAACGATGGAGCTTTGCCGCGTCATTGACGAAGCGCTCGGATGCGCCATTTGCAAAAATCTTCTTTTAACGAACCGTCAATGCACGATGTTTTATCTTCTCTTAACACCGGGCGACAAAAAATTCAAAACCAAGGATCTTTCCGCCGCCCTCGGCGTATCCCGCCTCTCCTTTGCGGACGGAAAATACATGGAGGAGTTCCTCGATATCACGCCGGGATCGCTTTCGCCCCTCGGCCTTTATAACGATCTTGACCGCGTGGTAAATCTCGTGATCGACGATGAGCTGAAGGACGCGGAATACATCGGTATGCATCCTTGCATCAACACCTCGAGTCTGCGCATCAAAACTGTGGACCTTCTTGAAAAAATCATTCCCGCAACGAAGCATACCTATCGCTTCGTAACGCTTCCGAGATACGAAGAGGAGGAGGCGTAAAACAAAAAAACGGAGAAAGGAGAGCGCTTATGCCCGCAAGTGAAATGGAAATCAGCGGCGTGATCGAAAGTATCGTTTTTCACAGTGATGCCACGGATTATACGGTGCTGGAGCTCTCCGTTCCCGTCAAGGAGGGAGAATGTGAGCTGATCACCGCGGTTGGAACGCTTCCGCCATCGGGAGAAGGTGAATGCCTCGTTCTTCACGGCAGCTTCACGCGCCATCCGGAATACGGAAGGCAGTTTGCCTTCACCTCGTATGAAAAAAGTCTGCCAAAGGCGGTAGACGATATTTTAAAATACCTTTCCTCGCGCACGGTTGAGGGTGTCGGGCCGGTTACGGCGCTGAAGCTCGTGAACCGCTTTGGCGCGGATACCTTTGAGGTGATGGAAAATCATCCCGAATGGCTTGCCGATATTCCGGGTATCACGATGAAAAAGGCGGCAAAAATCTCTGCCTCCTTCCGTGAATCCACGGGTATGCGTCAGGTCGTTATGTTCTGTCGCGATTATCTCGGCACGGGTGAGTCCACCCGCGTTTATAAAGCCTTCGGCGCGGGCGCCGTCGGCATGATCCGTGAAAATCCTTATATGCTTTGCTCCGAAGCCTGCGGCATTCCCTTTACCAAGGTGGATGCTATGGCCGCCTCCCTCGGTTATCCGAAGGACGGAGAGCACCGTCTTTGCACCGCACTCCTGCACGTTCTTAAATACAATGCCGACGTGAATGGGCATACCTGCCTTCCGAAGGAAAAGCTGATCGCCGCCACGGCGGCGGAGACCTCGGTTTCCGAGTCCGCGATTGCACAGGCGCTGGAGCAGTCGATCGCCGCGCGCGCCTTATATGCGTACCATGATAAGGACGTGACCTACGTTATGCAAAACCGCGTAGCGCTTGCGGAATCCTACGCCGCGCATCGCATCGGTAGGCTTCAGCGGGATGCGATCCGCTTTTCCGTATCCGATACGGCGGCTCTGATCGGTAAGGTGGAGGCAGAATCGGGCATCGAATACGAGCTTCTTCAAAGGAAAGCGATCTTCACCGCGCTGGATGACGGTATTATGATCCTGACCGGAGGTCCGGGCACGGGAAAGACCACCGTCGTGAAGGCGATGCTCTCTATTTTTGAAAGCCTCGGGCAGAAAACCGTGCTGTGCGCCCCCACGGGGCGTGCCGCCAAGCGCATGAGCTCGGCCACGGGCGCGGAGGCGAAAACCATTCACCGTATGCTGGAAATGGAGCGCGCGGAGACGGAGGAGATGCGCTTTAACCGCAACGAGCGCGCGCCGCTCGATGAATCGGTCGTGATCGTGGACGAGGCATCCATGATCGATCTGTATCTTTTTGAGGCTTTGCTTCGTGCCATGCGTCGCGGAAGCCGTTTGATCCTGATCGGCGATGCGAGTCAGCTTCCCTCTGTCGGGGCGGGGAATGTGCTTGCGGACCTCATCCGCAGTGAAAAGATTCCCACGGTTTGCCTCTCGGAGATCTTCCGTCAGTCGGAAAAAAGCCTGATCGTCACCAATGCGCATAAGATCAACGAGGGCGAAATGC
>JAZQTA010000004.1:0-22651 GCA_045630385.1 Eubacteriales bacterium
GGTTGCAACCTCTTCGGTTACGCCGCCGTGTGCCGCAATAACAGCATCAGCAAGAGCGCCGCCGATCAGCTTGATTGCGCGGATCGCGTCATCGTTACCGGGAATGATATAGTCAGCATCATCGGGATCGCAGTTGGTATCTACGATAGCAACTACCGGAATGCCAAGCTTCTTTGCCTCAAGAACCGCGTTTCTCTCCTTGCGGGTATCTACGATGAATACGCAGGTAGGAAGGGTTTCCATATCCTTGATACCGCCGTATGCCTTCTCGAGATCCTCGATCTCCTTTACCTTCTTTGCAACTTCCTTCTTGGGAAGAAGATCAAAGGTGCCGTCAGCCTGCATGTGCTCAAGGTCCTTCAGACGCTTGATGGACTTACGGATGGTGTTGAAGTTGGTGAGCATACCGCCGGGCCAGCGAGCGTTTACGAAGTACATGCCGCATCTCTGCGCCTCTTCCTTCACGGTCTCTGCCGCCTGCTTCTTGGTACCAACGAAGAGGATCGTGCCGCCCTCCTGGGCCATCTCTGCTACGTAGTTGTAAGCCTCTTCAAACTTCTTAACGGTCTTCTGAAGGTCTACGATGTGAATACCGTTTCTCTGAGTAAAGATGTACTCAGCCATTTTGGGATTCCACTTCTTGGTCGGGTGACCGAAGTGAACGCCTGCTTCAAGCAGCTGCTTGATGGTGATTTCGAACATTTCTATGTTCCTCCTTGGTTTTTTCCACCATAGCGATCCTCCTGCCGCGACCTCCGATGGAAGCACCGGCGGCAAGCTCTTATCACTATGTGCGTTTTATTTGTCTGTCAAAGCATTCATGCTTTTAGACAGCCTTTAAATAATATCATAAATAAAGAGAAAATGCAAGACCTTTTTGAAAAAAATGCAGAATTTACATTTTCTTCATAATATTAGTGGAGAGAAGAAGGGCTTTTGCTCTTGCAATCCCCCGCCTTTTATGCTACAATATGCTTATCAGAACGCGGAGGTAACGTAGCAGTGTATCAGACCAAACGAATGGCCGGCTATCTTTTTGCATTTTTGGCAGTGATCCAGCTTGCGGCCTTTTTCCTTTATTATCAAACCACGGCGCACGTGAAGATCAAGTGGCTCGTGTATCTCGTATACCAGCTCCGAAACACGGCGCAGGCGGCCGTTCCTCTGATCGCGGCGGCGGCAATGCTTTTGCTTCTTCGCGCAAATGAAAAGAGGATCTGCCTCTTCCCCATTCTGCCCGTGCTCTCGCACGCGCTCTATTTTCTCCCCGACCACTATCTTTTCTATATGGAGGACGGCTTGGATACTGCCGAAGCGATCGCAATGGCGCTGATCGTGACGCTCCTTGAATGCGCGGCGATCCTTGGCGCGGTTTTGCTGCTCTTTTACATTGGAAAGCGCGTGTCGCAAGGCGCAAACGAAGAGAAATACAAAGAAATGCCTCGCTTCTTCGACCTGGAAGATCCTCTCGTTAAATCCATATTTTCTGTTTGTTTTTCACACTTTTGTTTACAAATAGCAATCGAGATCGTGCGAACCGTTTCCTATCTCATCTCGAATGCGGGAACCTATACGCTTGAAGAGATCTTCACGATCCTTATAAGCTTTCTTCTTCATCTCGGCACGCTGTTTTTGATGCAGATCGTGTGCATCCTCTATATCCGCTATGCAAAAAAGCACTATGCGGCAGCGGCGGAGCCCCCCGCAGATCCCGCGAAGGAGTAAGGCTTTATTTCACGCCCTCCAAAAGATCAAACGGCGGTGTGTAAGACGCCTCGGCGCTCCCCGCCTCCTGCGTGAACGCATCGCGGATGCCGATGCGCAGAGCATACGCAAGCACGTCCTCGTATTCCTCCTCCGTCACGCGGCGGTTCAAGGGCGGCAAAAGCCCTTCTCGCGGCGTGTACTGCCGCATGATGCTATAAAGCACCCGATCGCCGTAGGTATCGAAAAGGTAGCGGAGCGAAAGCTTCGCATTGGCGACAGCCCCCGGCAAGACGAGCACGCGCACAAGAACGCCGCGCTCGAGCATCCCTTCCGCGTTATAGATCGGCTTCGGGCATTGCCGCACCATTTCACGGATGGCGTCCTTTGCGACGGCGGGGTAATTCCTCGCATAGGAATACCTTGCCGCAAGATCTTCTCTTATATACTTAAAATCGGGCAGATATACGTCGATCACGCCCTCCATAGACTTCAGCGCCTCGGCATTTTCATATGCCGAGGTATTGTATACGCAAGGAATCCGAAGCCCCTCCTCTCTCGCGCGCAGGATCGCGGAGCGCACCGACGGCATATAATGCGTGGGAGTGACGAAATTCACGTTATGCGCCCCTTGCTTTTCAAGCGAAAGGCAAAGGTCTGCGAGGCGCTCCTCGCTTACCTCCACGCCGAGAGAGCCATGCGAAATGCTTTCATTCTGGCAAAAAACGCACCCCAGCGAGCATCCCGAGAAGAAGATCGCCCCCGAGCCTCGGCTTCCGCTGATGGGAGGCTCCTCCCAATGATGCAGGGCGGCTCTGGCGAGCCTCGGAACGGCCGCGCACTTGCAATAGCCGCTCGCGCCCGCCGTGCGATCCGCGCCGCACATACGGCCGCAAAGCTTACAGCTTTTATAGGACGGCATAAGAAATCTCCTTTCCCTTTCGTTGTTTATGCGTTTTTGTTGACAAACGTCGTATTTTATGCTATAATGAACAAAAATAGTGAATATACACTTTACATACGGAGGCTTTTATGAGCGAAAAAAGACAAGGCTACATCAGCTGGGATGAATATTTCATGGGCGTTGCCCTTCTGGCGGCCAAGCGCTCCAAGGACCCGAACACGCAGGTGGGCGCTTGCATCGTGGATGAGCAGAACCGCATTCTCTCCACGGGCTATAACGGCTTTCCGCAGGGGTGCTCCGACGATGATTTTCCTTGGGGCAGAGAGGGTGCGGAGGGAGAAACGAAATACCCCTTCGTCGTGCACGCCGAGCTGAACGCAATCTTAAACAACCGCGGAAAGAATCTTTCCGGCTCCCGTCTTTACGTCGCCCTCTTTCCCTGCAACGAATGTGCCAAGGCGATCATCCAAGCAGGCATCCGCGAGGTCGTTTATCTCTCGGATAAATACCATGACACCCCCTCCACAACGGCATCCCGCCGCATGCTGGAATCCGCAGGCGTGAAGTGCTCCTGCTTTAAGCCGACCAAGGGTCAGCTCGTGCTTTCCTTTACGGAATAAGATAAAAACCAAAAATAAGACGGGGGTAGCTCAAGTTCAAAAAACTTGAGCTACCCTCAAATGCGTTAAGGGGATAGGGGGATTTTGAGCGAAAATTCGGGTTCTCCCGACCGAGAGGCGTATAAAAATACGCCGAGGGAGGGAAACGCGAATAGAAAATGACTTTAATTTGATGGAGAAATTCGCAGAATTTTCGCCTTTGATACCATATTTTTAGCTCATTTATTGTTTTTTAAAGCTTTTTCATTATTTTTCGGTCATTTTCGTTTGCGCCAAAATGCGCCATCCCCCTTTTTTTATTTTCAAACGAAGGCGGCAAAATATGCCTCGATCGCATCTCTTTGCGCAGAGAGCGTGCCCTGCACGATTCCGCCGCGACCGCCGCCGCGACCGGAAAGCGCGGCGTTTATCTCCTTCAGCCGCGCCTCGATCGGGAAGGCGGAGGCGGTCATAACGTAGCGATACGCACCGCCGCTTTCCGACAGCGCGGCGGTAATACCACCGACACGGTCCTTGGCGGCAAGACAAAGCGCACGAAGCTCATCGTAGGATACATCGGCATCCAAAAAGAGAGCCACGCTTCCCCCACACGCCGAAAGCCCCTCGGCGCGCGCCTCTGCGGCACGAATGCGATGGCGCTTGAACTCATACTCAAGCTGTGCGTTCGCCTCCAGAAGATGCGCGACCGCATCGGCCGTTTCGTGCTGCTTCGTGGAAAGCGCCGCGCCGATCGCGGCAATATTACGGTATTTTTCGCGGTAATCGCGCAAGGCGCGCGCGCCCGCTTGCATCAGAATGCGCGTGCCGCCGCGATGCCTTTCAAAATCCAAGAGCTTGATAAGACCGATCTCGCCCGTGTACGCAACGTGCGGTGCACAGCAGGCGCAGGCATCCACGCCCTCGATCGTGACGATCCGCACGTTTTCCGTCAGATCTAACTTTGCGCGATAGGTCATCGCGGGAAGCTGCTCGGGGGTGGGATAGGAAATCTTTACAGGGAGATTGCGGAATACAGCGGCATTGGCAAGATCCTCCGCGTGATCCAGCGTTGCGCGATCAAGGACACGGTCGATATCCAGCGTTACGATATCTCCAAGATGGAAGCCGACGTTTTCCGCGCCGCAGAGGGAATGCAGTACGCCCGAAACGATATGCTCGCCCGTGTGACATTGCATCCGCTCAAAGCGAAGAGAAAAATCGATCTCGCCATGCAGCGTTTCGCCCACGCCGGGCGCACCATCCAAAAGATGAAAAATACGGCCTTCCCTCTCCTGCACGTCCAGCACGCAAAAACCGCCGAGCGTTCCCGTATCCGCGCCCTGACCGCCGCCCTCGGGAAAAAACGCCGTGGCATCGGTTTCTACGAGAAATCCGTCTTTATGCTCGGAAACGGCGAGAACCCGCGCATCAAAGGCGGAAAGATACGCATCCTGATTATATAGCTTTTCTGTCATGCTTCATAGGCTTCCTTTTCAAAAAGATTCCACGGATATTCCGTGATGGGCGGCTTGGCTGATACGAAGACGCCCTCTGCGACGAGTGCCGCGGCGTAAAGCGCCGTTTTACAGCCCTTTTTCCGACTGCCGTATTTGCCGTCACCGAAAAGAGGCATACCGCGCGAGGCAAACTGCACGCGGATCTGGTGAAAACGCCCCGTGGTGAGGCGCACGCGAACGAGCGCGCAGGGCGCACCGCCGTCCTCGGCGCGCGCAAGCGCTTCATAGGAAAGATGCCCTTCCTTTGCGCCGCCGTGCGCCCCCTTGGTAATAAACGCCTTGGAGGCCGCGCTTTCTTTTCTTATAAAGTCCCGCATTTCGCCGCTCTCCAAGGGAGAGCCGCTACACACGAGATAGTAGATCTTTTCCACGCGCCGCTCGGCAAAGGCGGCGCTCCATTTTGCGGCGGCTCTCGCATGCTTGGCAAAGAGAACCGCGCCGCCCACCGTGCGATCCAGCCGATGCACGAGATGCAAGGACTTACATCCGCACGCCTCGGCCGTAAGCGTCAAAAGATCCGAGTCCCCGGAAGGATCGGGCTGCACCGGCATTCCGATCGGCTTTTCCACGCAGACGATATCCTTATCCTCGTAAAGAACGCGCATAAAAGCGCCCCCTTTCTTTGCTTTTTCCTTTATTGTAGCAAAAAAAGGGGGCGTTTGCAAGTCGTTTTTTAAATTTAACGGAATTTCCCGTTACGAAACAGGATAGCGCACGCGCATCATGGCTTTTGGCGCGTGCGGACGTGAAAAGTGCGCCCACCCGTCAGGGCGATCATTTTGATCGCGCCGAGAGAAAAATCATCGGCGTAGACCGTGAGGGGCTTATCAATGCTCCCTCGCGCAAGAACCTTCAGATATCCGATATCGGGCGCTAACAGTTTTTTCTTCTTCAAGCGGTTGATATCCACGGTGTCGCCCGGAAGAAAGGCGGCGGAAAGCGTGTCCACGTTGATCACGCCGTGGCGCGTGCCCTCGGTATAAATTTCGCGCTCCTCCGCCATGACCAGCGCCTCGGCCAGCGCATCGGTGATCAGCGCATCCGCCGTGGATACGTCCACGGCCTCGACCGTCGGCGTTTCGCCCGTTTCCTCCTCCGAGGCATTCTGCGCCGCGTCATTCTCCGAAAGCGAAGGAAGCATTATATCCTCCGCCGCATCCCTCTCCCGATCGCAGATCAGGTACGTCTTATCCTCCGAGGACAGAGGCGCGCGCTTTTCTCTATCAAACATGGGGTAGGTGCAGGTGCGAGAGACGGACGGCGCTTCGGCGGCGAGCGGCGCGCGCTTCTTCCGATATACGAAAAGCAGAAAAAATAGGATCAGTCCAAAAAGAAGAACGCCCGTAAGCCCCAAAAACAGAGCCGCCTCCGCCGCAGGCGGCAAACGATAGGTGCGCACGACGCTACCTCCCGAAAAGCGAACGAGATAATCGGGATTTTCAAAGGCGTACGATGCTTTACCTCTCTCGAATACGGCGCAAAAGCCCAGATCGTCTCCCTCAATCGGAACGCCCGACACGATGCGGTAATCGGGAGGCAAGAATTTTTCTCCGAGCCAAAGCGACACGCCATCAATCTCGGCAAGAAGCTCCATCGGCAGGATCTCAAAGACGGCCTCGGCCGTTTCTGTGCCCCCCTCAAAGACGAAGTTTTTCGGATCGCGAATGCGAAGCGGCACGGTGTAGCCTCCCGCATGCACGCCCATCGGAACTGTTTCGGGCTCGTAAAGCGGAGACGGCGCGATCGGCGCCGTCTGCACCGCTCCGTTATAGACCGTGGGGGATACCGTCGGCACGGGAACGATTTGCCGCGCAACCGTAACCGTATAAGAAAGCGCCGTCGGCCCCTCGTAATTTTCACGGTCGAAAGAAAGCATGGCGATGACCGTATGCGTTCCCGCATCGGTGATGCGGTTGCCCTCATAGGCGCTGACGAGAACGCTCTGCGGCAATGAGGCGACCGTGATCTCTCTTTCCACACCGTCATATACCCAGCCCGATGCATTCCACGCGACCGAAGAAAAATCCAAAACGGCACGCCGCACCGATACGGGAAGAGGCAGCTGCACGCCGCCGTAATGCAACAGAACGTGGGTATCCTTCGCGAAAAGGCAATCCTTGCCGATCGGATAGGATACCGTCACCGCAGAAAGCGGAACGGGCACGCAGCTTCCGTCCGCCATGGTGGCAACGAGCGAGAGCCCATCGAGGCTCACGCCCTCAAAGGCGGTATAGGAGAGGCGCGACGGCTGTGAGAGAATGCGCAGAGCCGCAACGGTCAGCGCACGGATCTCAAAGCGGAGGAGCCCGGAATACAGAGCCGTATAATTCTCGCTCTCCTCCACGAAGGCCTGCGCGTAATATACGCCGCAGAGTGTGGGCGAAGAAATCGCATCTTGTCCCTGCGGATCGCTGAAATAGCGATATTTCACCTCGCCGAATTTCGAAAAGGCACGCAGAGAGGGCGCACTTCCCTCGTACACGGAGGTAACGGAAAACGGCGTGGAAAACGCGTTTTCGGCGCGCCGTATCCTATAGGGCACGCGCACCCTCGCGCCCCCATCCAAGGCTTGTGCGCCACCGGACAGAGCAAAGGCGGTATTTTCCGCATCCGCAAGCGCCAAAACGACGCTATACTCTCCCGCATCCTCACCGCCCGCATTTTCCTCTATCCGATAATCCGCCGTCGCGAATATGGAGGGGTACTGCCGAAAGCCCGTGTAGACAAGCGAAGGAATTTCGGGGATCTTCACCTCGCGCTTTTCCACTCTTATCTCCACCGTATCCGTACGCGTTTCGCTCGTTTTTCCGCCGTGTGTAAATTTTACTTTACAATAATAAAGTCCGGAGTCAGAAACCGTGCAGATAGGAAGCCGCTCGGATGCCACAGAAAGCAGCTCACCGTTTTTATACCATTGAAAGGAAAAATACCCCTCGGAGGCAAGCGGATGCGAAAGGCTGTCCAAGGTTACGTATTGCATCTCGCCCGTGTAAACGAGGTTTCTCGATGTCAAAACTGCAGACGGCGGGTCCGGCTTCTCCGCTTCTGCCGCGGCGGGACCTCCGAGAAACAGAACGATAAAAAATATCCAAAACAAAAGCCATCGTTTTTTCTTTCTTGTACACAACATAGCAGCCTCTTTTTTTGTTTTTTTGATAATTATACCAATTTTTACCATATATATCAAGATGCAGGGCATGAAGATATCGCGCATTTTTACGGTATTCGACGTCTTGACACCCTTCCGCGCGCCGCGCATGAAAATTTTACATTTTCGTGCACGCCAAAACTTGAACTTCGCCGTTTTTTGGTGTAAAATAGAGTGTAAATATAATCCATACTTTTTAGGAGCGTACGTTATGAACGAATTTGTTTTACCCATCCGAGTGGATATTCACGACGTGGATTTCAACGGCGTTTGCCGCGCATCCTCCCTGCTTCGCTACGTGCAATCCGCGGCGCAGGCACAGCTCAACGAGGGCGGCATGTCGTACGGCGAGCTCAAGGCAATGAACCGCGCCTTTATTATCAGCCGTATGCGCATGGAATTTGATGCGCCCGTATATCCCTATGAAATGCTCGAAGCGATCACCTTCCCCTGCGAAAGCCGAGGATTCTCCTTTCTCAGATGCTATCAGCTGAACCGCGGCGGAAAGCCGATCGGACGCGCCGTTTCGGTCTGGGCGCTGATCGACACGGAGAAAAAATCCCTTGTTCGCGTGGGAGATTTTCCTCTCGGGCTTCCGCTTCTCCCTCCTTTGGATCTCACGGTATCGCATTTCCGACTCCCCGCAGAGCTTTGCGAGGTCGGTACTTACACCGTGACCTACGCTGACACGGATCAGAACCAACACATGAACAATACCCGCTATGCGGATATGTTCGCCGAATTTCTTCCCATGGAGGGAATGCGCATCCGCTCCATCTCGATCAGCTATCTCGCGGAAGCCCCGAGAGGCGAGGTGCTTCGCGTATTCCGCTGTGAAAGGGACGGCGTTTTCTATCTGCGCACGGTACGAGCCGACGGCAAGGTAAACTCCGAAGCAGAAATAGAGCTTGCAAAAATTTAGTTTGCGTTTCTTGCTTTTTTCTTGCAAAATTGCATAAAATGCATTTTTCTTGCAATATTTCCGCATTTTTATCTTGCATTTTTCTTTACGGCAAAAGCGGAGCACGCACATGCTCCGCTTTTTTTCTTCATTTTATCAGCTGTTTACGCAAAAAAAGAGCAAAAATTGCAATTTTTACATAAATCTGCGTTTTTGCCAAAAATTCCGACAGGCGGTTTCTTCACGCCCTCCTCTCGCCTTTTGTGATAAAATAAATTCTACGGCGCAATAAACGCCGCAAAAGGAGCATTTTATGAAACTTTCTGAAAAAAGACCGACTGTCACAGTGCGCACCGATACCGTGACGGAGGAGAAAATCACGTATCGCTATACACTTTCCTACAGCCTAGGGCTGCATGAGGTGAACCGATCGCCTCTGTACGCCATCCGAGCGGAACGGATCGACGGGGAGGGCAACTGCCAACAGGAGGCAACCGAGTGCTTATTGGATCCGGGATACGCGCTGATCTTCTACGAGATCTGCCGCGAGCATCGCGTTTCTCCCGCGCACATTCACGACGTTGCGCAGGATTTTGCGCGTTAAGACGACAAAAAAAGTGGGGCGGTCGCATCAAATTTTTCATGCGATCGGGGAGCAAAAAGCCACTTCCCTCTCTTGTTCGGTTTAGCTGAATGCGACCGCCCCGCAAGCACCGTTTAGCCTTATATTCCAAGGATACACGGTGATTTTTGTGCATTTTTCCACAGCGCCGAAAATCGGCGTTTTTTTATTTATAAAAGCCCTTGACAACCCAACCTCTTTTATGATATTCTTATTTTAAAATATAAGAATTTGAAATCGCGCTCTTCCCTCCGTGGATGAGCAGAAAACTTCAGTAAGAATTATGTATCAATTTCCTATTCGCGCCGTCATCGTCGGCGGTGGGCATAGATCGGATATTTATGCGGAGCTTGCCCTGCAAAAGCCGGAAAAGCTTCGGATCGTCGGTCTTGTTGACCCCTCGCCAAGGCGCACGGAGTATCTGAAAGAAAAATACGCCGTCCCCGAGGAGAACTGCTTTTCTTCGGTGGAGGCGCTTTGCAAAAGAGAAAAGCTCGGAGAGCTTGTGATCAATGGAACGATGGATCAGCTTCACGTGCCGACCGCTATCCCAACGCTCGAAAAGGGCTACGATCTTTTGCTTGAAAAGCCGCTTGCCATTAGCCGCGAGGAGATGGACGCGCTTTGCGAGACGGCAAAGAAGAACGGCAGGCAGGTGCATCTTTGCCACGTGCTTCGCTATACCGACTTCTACTCTACGGTGAAGCGGCTGATCCTCGACGGAGAGATCGGGCGCCCGATCTCGCTTTCCATGAGCGAGCACGTTGCGTATGCGCACATGGGCGTTTCCTTCGTGCGAGGAAAGTGGCGCTCAAAAAGCGCTTGCTTCGCCCCCATGCTATTGGCAAAATCCTGCCACGATCTCGATCTTATGACCTGGCTTATGCAGCCCTACCGCCCCGTGGCGGTTTCCTCCTTCGGCTCAAATCTGCAGTTTACGAAGGAGCAAAAGCCGATCGGCGCAACGCACCGCTGCTACGACGGCTGCCCGCACATCGACTCCTGCCCCTACTCTGCAAAAAGCAACTACGCGGAGCATGACTTTTGGTCCGTATATGCATTCGAGGCATCAGAGGGACAAGTGCTCACCTACGAGGAAAGAGAAAAAAGCCTCAAGGGTGACAATCCTTTCGGCATCTGCGCATGGGACTTTGACCGCGAGGGCAACGTGGATCACCAGACGGTGACCGTTTCCTTCGAGGGCGGCGCGACCGCGACCTTCTCCATGGTAGGCGGTGCGACACGCGCACAAAGAAGCCTGCACCTCGTGGGAACGATGGGAGAGATCATCGGCGTTTTCGAGGACAATCGCATTACATTAAGAAAAATTTCGCCGCATAACGAAAAATGGTTTGAGGAGAAGGAGATCCAAACGTTCTCTTCCTCGTGCGGCGCGCACGCCGGCGGCGATATGGCGCTCATCGAGAGCTTTATCGATATTCTCGGCGGAAAAGAGCCCGACTACCGCGCCTGCGATCTCGATAGCGCGGCCGATGCCTACCGCGTAGCCTTTGCGGCAGAGGTGGCAAAGAACGAGGGGCGCACCGTTTTACTTTAATCAAAAACAAAAAGCATTATGCAAAGGAGATACAATTTATGGAAAGAACACTTAAGCTTGGTACTGCTTACCACGGAGGCAGATTTCTGCACCAGGTAGAACAGGATATGCGCGACATCGCGCGACATAATATGAACACGGTCGTGCACATGTATACCCACAACGACTGGACCAGACGCCCGAAGCTCATGAAGGATATCGTGAAGGCCTCCGAGGATGCGGGCCTTGAGGTTTGGATGGACAACTGGGGCATGGACGGCGGCCCCGGCGATAAGTTCTTCTGGACGGCCATTCACCCCGAGTGCAAATCGGTTTTCGCAGACGGAACGCCTACGCCCTACAAGCCCTGCTTCAATCAGCCCGAGTTCAGAAAATTCACAAAATCCTGGGTGGACGCGATCGGCGAGACCGGTTGCAAGACGCTTTTCTGGGATGAGCCCTGCTTCGCAAACAGCGCAGAGCACGGCTGGTCCTGCTATTGCCCCACCTGCCAAAAGCTCTTTGAGGAAAGATACAACAAGAAGATGCCCACCGAGCTGACGGACGAGGTTGCACAGTTCCGCGCGGATACTCTCGTTGAATACTTCACCGAGATCACCGACTACGCGCACAAAAGCGGCATGATCAATACCGGCTGCATCATGTTCGCTCCCTCCGCGGGCACGGGCATGGATACCATTGAAAGACTGCTCGCAGTTCCCCACTTCGATAACGTTGGCTGTGATCCTTATTGGACGCATGCTTACAAGACGCCCGAGGAGGTCTATAAGTACAACTACGACAAGACGAAAACCAACCTCGAATACTGCGAAAAGTTCGGCAAGGATCACAACGTTTGGGTACAGGGCTTCGGCTTTGCACGTGAACGTGACGACGAGATGATCATTGCGGCAAACGCAATCTACGACGCAGGCGCAAGAACGATCTTCACCTGGTCCTACTTCGGCGGCGAATCCGAGGATTACGGCGCTGACAACTGCGAGCTCAACTGGGCTATCCAGGGAGAAATTTGCGCAGAGCTTCGCAGAAAGCACTTCAATAAGATGCTCGACGAGATCAGAGCGAAGATCTGATTTTAGCAAAAAAAGAAAATAATTATTTACATAAAAGGAGTTTTATATGGAAAGAACACTCAAGCTCGGTACTGCATACCATGGCAACAGATTTCTGCACCAGGTGGATGCAGATATGCGCGATATCGCACGTCATAACATGAATACGGTTGTGCACATGTATACGCACAACGATATGATCCGCCGCCCGAAGCTCATGAAGGACATTGTGAAGGCCTCCGAGGATGCGGGCCTTGAGGTTTGGATGGACAACTGGGGCATGGACGGTGGCCCCGGCGATAAGTTCTTCTGGACGGCCATTCATCCCGAATGCAAGATGGTTTTCTCGGATGGAACCCCCACGCCCTTCAAGCCCTGCTTTAACCAGCCCGAATTCAGAAAGTTCACCAAGACCTGGATCGACTACGTTGGCGAGACCGGATGCAAGACGCTTTTCTGGGATGAGCCCTGCTTCCAAAAATCCGACGATCACGGCTGGGCCTGCTACTGCCCTACCTGCCAGAAGCTCTTCGAGGAAAGATACAACAAGAAGATGCCCACCGAGCTGACCGAAGAGGTTGCACAGTTCCGCGCGGACACGCTCGTTGAATACTTCACCGAGATCACCGACTATGCACACGATAACGGCATGATCAACACCGGCTGCATCATGTTCGCTCCTTCGCATGGCACGGGTATGGACACCATCGAAAGAATGGTTGCCGTTCCCCACTTCGATAACGTTGGCTGCGATCCCTACTGGAGAACCAGAACCGCCGATCCCGTGGAGATCTACCGCTACAACTACAATCAGACCAAGCAGAACCTCGCGCTTTGCGAGAAGTTTGGCAAGGATCACAACGTTTGGCTTCAGGCTTATTCCTTCCCCTTCGGCCGCGAGGACGAAATGGTGATCGGCGCAGAAGCGATCTACGATGCAGGCGCAAGAACCATCCTGACCTGGTCCTACTTCGGCGGTGAGTCCGAGGATTACCGTGCACAGAATTGCGAGATGAACTGGGCGATTCAGGGAGAAATCTGCGCGCACCTTCGCAGAAGACACTTCGACAAGATGCTCGACGAAATCAGAGCGAAGATCTGATTATACTTATTATAAAAAACAAGCCAACGCTTACAGCAAGCGTTGGCTTGTTTTTTATTGGATTTACTGATTTGCAAGCTTGGACTTCTTGCCAAGGGGCATAACGTCCTCTGACTTACGGCCCACCCATGCGCCGTTGGTGAAGTCCGGAATTGCGACGGGATGACCGCCCATGGCAACAGACGACTCGGAAAGACAGGTAATGCACATCCAAGCGGCCGCATCGTATACGTCGATGGGCATCGGCTTATTCTCCTTCAGTGCCTCAAAGAAAGCCTTGAACTCAAAATAGTCAATACCGCCGTGTCCCTTAATTCTCTCTTCCTCGGTGATATTCATCCAGATATCGGGCATATAGTCTTCTTTATACTGTGCGTTGCTACCGAGATACTTCTTATACATTTCTACGGAGTCAAAGCCTTCCTCCATGCCGTCAAGGAATACGATGCCCGTATCGGCCTCGTAATAGCCCTCCGTGCCCCTGACGGTGAATTCACGGCCGTAGAAGCGCGGAAGCGTGGTATCCAGCTTCAGCGTGATGGTCTGGCCGCCGGCACAGGTGATCGTAGTGGTGACGATATCGCCCTGCGCAAATTCTACGCCGCGAAGGGACTCGTCCATATCGTAATTATGCTTTTTGAGGTAAGCCTTGATGCCTGCCGCTTTAGAGGCTACGGAGGTAAGGCTCAAGAAACGGTTTCCACGGTTGATATTCAGAAGCTTTGCAATCGGGCCAAGCTCATGCGTGGGATAGTTCTCGCAATTGCGGCGGCTGTAATGACGCAGACGGTAATGGCGTCTCACGCCACCCGTGGGGATCTCCTCGCGCAGATCGTGTCCGTACGCGCCGTGGCAATGCACGACCTCACCAAAAACGCCATCTCTTACCATAGCGGTTGCCATCAGCTCGTCCGCACCGAAGCAGCAGTTCTCCATCAGCATGATCGGCGTTCCGGTTTCTTCGTAAGCCGCAACAAGATCGTTGCACTCGCGAATATCGCAAGCACCGCCTACCTCCATCGCAACGGGAATTCCCGCATGCATAGCGGCAATCGAGATCACGATATGCGTTTCCCAAGCGGTTGCCACGTAAACGGCATCCACAAGATCCTTATTCAGTATATCGCGATAATTCGTGCTCATGATCGCGGCATCATGGCCACGCGCTTCCTTGACCACGTCGTTTGCTCTATCAATGCGATCCTGATATACGTCGCAAAGAGCAACAACGTCCACGTCGTCAAAGCCAAGAATAACGTCCTTCATCACGCTGTATCCGCGCTTGCCAAGGCCGATAACACCCATTCTGATTTTTTTCATTTTGGTTTCCTCGTTTCCCAATTGTTTTATCATATATATTTTAATATAAAACGTCAAGGATTGCAATACCTTATCAAAATTTTGTATGAAAATACAACTTTTTGGCCAATATTACAATCACTGCAAGTGGAGTTTCAAATAACGAAAAAAGCCGATGCAAAGCGTTGCACCACAAGGCGCAACGCAACTATGAGCGCCTGCGGCGCGTTTACAGTTATGATGCGCTTTGCGCAGTTATGAGCGACTTCGCCGCGTTTGAAGTTACGAAAAAAAGCGAAAAAGCCGATGCTCACGCATCGGCTTTTTCTTATAGATCTTATATAGTTTTTTGGCGAAGAGATTTTGAGGATAGTTTTTCGTTTGTCGCCCCGACAGGCGTAGATGACTACGTCGAGGAGGTGAAGCGGAAAAACAGATCAAAATTCGAAGCCTTTGGCGAAGAGATTTTGAGGGTAGTTTTTCGTTTGTCGCCCCGACAGGCGTAGATGACTACGTCGAGGGGGCGAAAACGGAAAAATAGACCAAAATATCGAAGCCAAAAATTAACCAACAAGACCGGAACGCTCAATTCCTTGCACAAGGGACTTCTGGCAGAACAGGTAAATAATTACCAGAGGCAGAATGATCAGAAGGCTACTCGTGTTCTGGATCGCATTCTCGTAGAGAATTCGACCGGAGAACTGGTTACCGGGAGGAGAAAGCGTTTCGGGAATCTTACTGTAGAGGTTAAACATGGTCGGGAAATCCTTTTGAACAAGGAACTGATCCACGTAGAACTTATCCGTCCACTGCCAAGAGAAGGAGAACAGGAAGATCGTGATCATCATGGGCACGGAAAGCGGCAGGATGATCTGGAAGAACGTACGGAATACGCCCGAGCCATCCACATATGCGGACTCCTCAAGCTCATCGGGAACGCCCTTGAAGAACTGACGCATCATGTAGATATACAGACCGTTCTTAAACGCCAGACCGCATAGCGATATGACAAGGAATGGGAAGAACGTATTCTGCATATTGATCGTTTTTCCGAAAATCAGCTCGATGATACCCTTATAGTCCCATACGAGAGCACGGCCAAGGTCGAAATACTGGAAGTGACGGCTGATCGCAACCTCCAACGCCTTGGGAGGGATAACCATCGTGATAACCACTGCCAAAAGAACGGCGGTGTTACCCTTGAACTTGAACTTGGAAAGACCGTAACCGATCATACAAGCGATAAACGTCTGCACCAATGCGCACATCAGAGAGAGCGCAGCGGTGGTAAACAGAGCCTTGAAGTAGCCGTTTTCGATGATGATGTACTTATAGGTATCCAAAGTGAAGTTCTTGGGAATCAAAGCAACGGTGGGGTCGATCAGATCCTCTTTCGTCATGAAGGAGGACGCGATTCTTGCAAAGAAGGGATAAAGAATAACGTAAGAAATGCCAAGCATCAAGAGGAAACGAACAACATTTATCGCAATGCGAATCCAGGTGTTGGACGCCTTGAACTTGTTCATCATTCTTTCTTTAAAGGAGAGCTTGCCTTCGTAATCCACGCGGATACGGTTCTTGGTTTCCTTTGTTACCATTGGGGTATTAGAATCCATGTCAGCACCTCCTTAATCTCTTCTCTGGTAGAAGATAAACGTGGATGCAATCGCCGCTACCAATCCGACGAGAAGCATTACAATTCCGAAGTAGATCCAATACATCGCGGTCTTCAAGCCGGGCTTAAATACGTTGCTAATCAAGCTCATGATCGGGTTGCCCGACTTGGTGAAGGCATCGATCAACGTGTAGACCGAGTTTACCAAGATCATGGGAGAGATCATGGGGAAGGTGATCTTCCAGAAGGTTTCCCATCCGGTTGCACCCTCGATCTGCGCCGCCTCGTAAATCGAGGGGGAGATCGACTGAAGACCTGCAAGGAAGATCAGCATCTGTACACCGGAGTCGTTAACGATATCGTAGATACTGTTAACCAGACCTACAACGTACGACACAAGCTCTTTACCGACCTTCATGTTCGCAAACAATGCCTGGAAGTCCATAACGGAGATGATCTGCGCGGCACCGCCGCCACCGGAGGCTCCGCCCGAACCGTCATCCACACCGCCCTCAACGGCACCCGAAACGATGTCGTTTGCATTGATGGTTTCCATCAAGCCGGCAGAAAGAATAACGGGCACGAAGAAGATCGCACGGAACACGGCACGGCCCAGCATCTTCTGGTTCAGAACCACGGCAACGAACAGCGAGAACACGATGATGGCAGGGACTTCAAATATAAGCTGCTGAAGTCCCGACACCAACGTAGACACGAATGCTTTATCCGTGAATGCCTCGGAATAGTTTTGGAATCCGATCCACTCGTAAACGGGAGCACCCGTCGTCTGATGGCTGTAGCAGAAGCTCATCCAGATCGAGTCGATCAGAATCGGAACGTAGATCAGCACAAGGCCGATCAGGAAGGGCGCTACGAAGAAATAACCCGAACGCGCTTTTCTTTTATCAAGCGAAACCTTGCGGCGCTTGATGCTTACAGTATTCAAATCACTCATCGCTCATCCCTCCTTAATTTGCTTTGTAGCTATTGTCGAACGCATAGCTGCCGACCGTAATGATCTGTCCGTTATCCATACGAACCTTTACGGAGTAGCTATTATAGTTCAAGATGAAGTTCACGGTATCTGTGCCCTTCTTGTAGGTTACCATAACAACGTTACCGTTATCAACGGTATAATTGGTCTTTGTGTAATCCGCCTTATTGGTGGACACGGAATCCGTTACGTACTTCGAGAAATCTACTACGCAGGAAGCGATCGCAACGGTTTCGTACTTGTTTTCACAGCCACAAGGAGTATTCTCATCGAGATGCTTTGCGGGATTTGCACAACCCGGAGTCGAGCCGTTGTAGTTTGCCTCAATTGCAACACAGAACGCATCAAAATCTGCAACGAAGGCCTTGTAGATCGGATCGGCCGCTTTCGCATCATCATCCGCCCAGTTATTTCTCTGCGTCTTTTCAAAGAAGTTTTCTGTGAGAGCCGCACGGTCGATCTCGACCTTAAGACCGTAGCCGATCTTGCCTGCATCCTTCATCGCGGTAAGCTTTTCGGCAACAGCGGCCTCGATCGTGCTCTTAACCGCTGCGAAGAAGATCTTCTCTTCTGCAGCAAAGTTCGCAAGGTCTTCCTTTTCATCAAGCACACGCTCTGCTACCAGAACCCTGTGATCAACGATCTGATACTCCTGAAGATCGCGGATAGCGCCGTTGATATACTCGTACTTCTCAACAACCGTGTCCTTCCAGGTGGTGTAGGATACGCCGTAATACTTACTGAGGTTTTCATCCTCCTTCAGCTTCTTGATATTCGACTCCTCGTATGCAAGGATGTAGTACGGAGCGGCACCGCTCTCGATGGAACGAAGTGCATCGTACTGCGAATTACCTGCATAGTTCAGAGGTGCGCCTGCATAGCTTACGTAGCCGTGCAGGATCATACCAACGAAGGGAACGGGATAAGAGGAATAACGGTAGTGGCTGGAGTCAGTCGCGATATTCAGAATGTGGGATGCATACTTCAGAGTGTACGCATTACCGCCGTCAAGCATTACGCGATAGTCCTCGCTCATCTTACCGAGCATCGAAACGATGTAATTCTTCGAATCCTCGCGGTTTATACTGTTCTTCTTGTCGAAGTTGGAGTTCAGATCCGAACCCATCGTGGAAACCGAGATGCCGGTTACGTTATACTTGCCATACTTCTTTTCGAACTTTGCATACAGATCGGAAAGAGCATCGGCGGAGATAACGAAGGAGCGAATCTTCGTGAACTCTGTCAACATCGAGCTGAGAACCTTCTTGGAGGCATAACGGTTATCTACCATGCAAGCAACGTTGCCCTTCATGGACATACCGTCGAAGCTTTCCTGATTATTGAGATACATAAAGTCAAACTCGGGATAAATACCAAAGTTATTATCCCCGGTCTGCGCCTTCGAAGCGGCAAGAAGCTTCTTGAAATCACTTGCGCCGCCACAAGCGCGCTCCCAACGGCTCTTTACGGGATACGTAGCATTCATACCGCCGTTTGCAAAGCCGGAAAGACGGAAGTTCACATTCGTTACGCCCAACGCAGAAAGCTCTTTGTACATCGTCTGCACATCGTCAAACGTGGTAAGAGGAATCGACTTGGTTACGGGGAAGGTAAGGAATCTTCCCATAATATCCATAGCACCAAAGGACTCGATATAAAGAGGAATATCCTTCTTAAGATCATCAATCGCTTCCAAGACACCCTTTTCTTTCAAAAGGTAATTGCGGTAATAGTTTGCCATACCGACGTAGCTTGCCTCGTAATACTGCTCGGGAGCCGCCTTATCCTTCAGGGCAGGATCGGTCAGCATAACGATACGAGTATTATACGAGCCGGTGTATCTGGAGTCGGACACGATGGTATACTTCGAAAGACCGCTTACAGAAAGCGTAGAGGACAGGTTATAAACGTCCTTCGGATAGGGAGTATACGTGGGATAAACTGAGAGGAATGCGTGGTCAGAACTGGTAGCATACGTCAGATCCGACATGGATGCACCGTCCTCGAGAATCGCAAGGAATCCGTTCAGCACGGTTTCATCGGAGCCGGATTCACGCTTTACCTCGTTGACGATACCGTATACCGGCATGGTGATGCTCTCGCCGCGGTAGTCAGTGGTTTCGCTCAAGGAGGAGTAACCGGAGTCAATACCGTACACCGTCTTGGTAAGCTTGAAGGTCTCGGTTCTGAAATCAGCGAAATCAAGAACCATACCGCTTCCGTCGGGGTAGAAGAGGTATCCGTCGTATGCGGTTTCTTCCGCAGCAGCCTTATTCTCATAACGCTTACCTGCGCCGAAGTAAGGAAGAACCTTTACGTAATCCAAAGTGAAATACGATTCATCAAAGATGATGGAGTTCGCGGGAAGAGATACGTTCAGCGTTCCATCTGCATTTAAGGTATACTCAAGCGCAAGACGAACCACGGGAATGTGGGAAACAGGCTGCACATAGCCGGCTTCCTTCTCATCCGCAAACATGGTTTCAAAATCGTAATCCTCAACAAGATCACGGAAATCGCTCGCCGCATCGGCAAGAATGCTGTTGGAGAGGTCGGGGTTAAGAACGTAATTCTTCCCTGCCTTGTCCAAAGAATAATAGCCGAGAATGGTAAACATATCCATTGCAGTTTTATTCATTGCCGGATCGATCGCCATCAACTCAGGCATGATCGTTGCAATATACTGCATAACCGTAGAAATATTATAAGTGTTATCCCCAAGCTTAGAATTATCGTTTGCCTGATAATTGTAAACGATATCCTTATATGAGGGCTCCAATTTTTCCTCGGCCACACCGTTAGCCCAAACGGTCTGTATCTTCTTTACGAAGGGACTCAGCACCACGTTATGAAAGCGTCTCGTGGTCATCATCGCGGGAAGGAGATAACGGTTATCCGTAATACCCAAGGCATAATTCACGCGAAGACCGTTCTTGATAGCGGACACCGTGATCTGACCAAGCGAAGCAGCATCGGGGATGCTATACATCGTGTTGATCGGCTTATTGGGATCGGCATTCTCATATACGTCCAGCTCAATCTGGCTCATGAGGATCTTTGCGGTATTTTCACCTGCACCATGGTTGGTGGGGTTGCTCGTCAGGATCTGACCGGTAGCGGTGTTTACATAGTAAAGCACACCGGTGTAGCGGTTTATGCAGATGGCAAAATTGCCGGCGGCATAATAATCGAGGTAACCTGCCGCGGAATCGCGAACAAAGGCCTCGGTTGCGGTCTTATCGCCCGCGATGGCCTCATTAATGAGATTTTTAAGAGCCTCGCCGTTCACAGTTGCATTCGCATCAACGACCGTAGACTCGGAGCCTGCGGCGCTTGCAACGATGGGAGTGAATACCGAAACGGAGGAAAACAACGTTACGGCAAGCAAAAACGCAGCCAAAATTTTATTCAATTTCATTTTCATTGCTTTACCTCCTTTACTGAAGTCGCTTACCGACTTCCGTGATGATGGAAATCGCGAAGCTTACTACCTTGATAAGAAGCGTGGAGAACAGGATCGCCACGAACATGATAACGACCATCGCAACGATCGTGCAAATGATCATCAGAATGTTCTTAGGCATCGTGTAGTTATGCGTTACAAGCATACCGAAGAACAGAAGCAGACCTACCCATACGTATCCGAAGGAAACGAGGAGGTTGATGATCGAAGCATCCGAGAAGATGTTGGACAGGATCGTGGAGAGGATGATGAAGAAGGGCAAGGGAGCAAGAGAATAGCAGGTTGCGATATAGATATCTCTGAATCTTCCCTCACCGTCAAACAGCGTGGTCAAGCACCAGTTGGATACGCACCAGAGAACAACGGGAACAAGCACGGCCGATACCTGAAGGAGAACCGTGGAATAGTCACCTCTCGGGTTAAAGATGTATCCCTGACCGATCGCCTGATAGAAGAATGCTGCAATGGTGATCGCAAGGATCGTGGACGCCGCTCTGACAGAGCCTCGTCTTTCATGACGAAGATCCCAGAAGCCGTCAAACGGATGGAACACAAGATGGAAGGAGTAAACAAGCTCTTCCCAATAGGTCTTTCTTCCAACCTTCAGAGAGGTCTTCTTGTTCAGCTTCTTCGCATAGCCGAGGAACTTCAGAAGAAGAACCACAACTGCGATGATCGCGATGAGAACAAGAGGCAGATAGCTTCCGATGATGTCACTTCTGACCTCACCGAATGCCTTTGCATACTGCTCCGTTTCATAAGCGGCAGCGAGCATCTCCATGGACTCCTGATACTTCTGCTGGCTGTAAAGTGCCTTACCGATACCGATGTATGCAAGGTCAAAGTTGTTATTGAGCTTCAGGATCTCCTTCCACTCATCGATCGCCTTTTCATACTCGTGACTATTCTGAAGTGCATGCGCACGAATGATCGCTTCATAGTAAGGCGTGGGAGAATATACGGTCATCTGGCTCTGCGCATTCTGCGTATCCAGCGTCAGGATGTTGTAAACCTCTTTTCCGTTACGCTCGATGCACTGATAGGTGAAGCCGGTATATTCCTTACCGTTACCGATCTGATTACCGTTGTCACCGAAGGCGAACAGAAGGTCACCGTTCGAGTTGTAGGTAAAGATTCGGCTGCGCGCGTTGCCATCGCTCTCTCGTCTGTCGTCAAGGATAGACCAAGTGCCCTCGGGACCGACAGCAACGTCACGGATCTTGGAAACGGAATCCTCAAGAACGTCTACCTCACCGCCGCAGTCGAAGAAGCCGTTACGGGCCATGATCTCATCACCCGAGGAGTTCAGCTTCTTAACGGGAGAGTGCGTTGCCGCCTTGGAGGTGACAGCCGCAAACTGCTCCTTCGCCTGAAGGCTATCGTTGGTTATGTAGATAAATCCATCGGAATCCACCGTAATGTTATTGTAAGCAGTACCGGTGTTACGCGCCTCGTCCTGCTTCTGCTCAACGCTGAGCAGCTTCCCCCAGATCTGGTCAAGCAAGCTCTTCGTTACCTTCTGCGCTCCGATAAAGCCCGTGAACTCACCGTCATTCGACATAACGATGACACCCTCAAACGCACCCTTGGATATGACGAAGAGTCTTCCGTATTTATCCACGGAAAGAGCGATCGGCTCATACGTTACGTTTTCAAGAAGCGTGCTCTGAGGTTCAAGGATCGTCTTCTCCGCGCGGAAACTCTCGTCGGTGGTGGCGAGAAGTCTTTCACGCTCGAAGCATACGATCTTTTTGGTTACGGAATCGCACACGTAAACGTGGCTCATGTAATCGGGGGTGTATCTCGAGTCGGTGATCGAAATACCGTGGGGCGACTTGAAGTCCTGCTTCGCGCCGTTTTCATCGGTATACCCTGATACGATCTGAATGACACGGTAGTTTTTATCAAGGATAACGACACGATTGTTCTCGGGATCGGCAATATAAACGTTACCGTCCTGGTCCGAAATGATATCCGTTGCTCTTCCGAGCGGCGCGGAAAGTCCCATATCCTTATAGGTGAGAGGCTTGTTCATATCCTTTGCGGAATACGCGTCGGGAGAAAGAAGCTTATCACCGTCAATAGAATACGTGTAGGTATCGTAGGCCTCTTCGGCGGAAGGAACAAGCACGAAGAGCGAACACAGCACCAGCACGATTGCAAGGATACTTGA
>JAZQTA010000005.1:0-6604 GCA_045630385.1 Eubacteriales bacterium
AAGGTGCATATCGCGTGAGCGAAGCGAACATAAAAGAGGTAAATATCATGAACCAAACGATCAAAGAGCTCGCAGTCGAGCTTACCATAGAAATCACTGCTGTTTGCGATGGCATCAAAGGCAGAGCGGTTTTTGTAAATCAGCTTCTGCGCTCCTGCTCCTCAATCGGTGCGAACAGCTACGAAGCCAAATACGCACAAAGCACCGCTGACTTTGTAAGCAAGCTCGAAATCGCTTTGAAGGAGTGCCATGAAACTGATTACTGGTTGGAAATCCTTTTTAGGGTTGGCTCAATGGACGAAAGTACATATAAAACGCTTGCAAATAAATGTGGGGCTATTCGCAGAAAGCTCATCGCCTCCATCACTACCGCCAAGGAAACCGTATAAAGGAAATCTAAATGGATAAAAAAGGCATTCTCGTACACCACATGAAGCTAAGGCCTTCGCCGTTCGAGAGGATCAAGAGCGGGGAGAAAACGATTGAGCTTCGGTTGTACGACGAAAAGCGAAGAAAAATCCGCGTCGGTGACGTAATCGTTTTCGAAAATACCGAAAGCGGAGAAACGCTCGAGCGGATTGTTTTGGCGCTCCACCGCTTTGATAGCTTTGAGGCGCTTTATGAGGCTTTGCCGCTTTTGCGGTGCGGCTATACCGAGGCGGACGTGAAGGACGCGCATCCTTCGGATATGGAAGCGTATTATTCAAAGGAAGAAGAGGAAAAATACGGCGTTCTCGGGATTGAGATTTGCAGCCGTAAAGGTTAAAGGAGAAATAATATGAAGCTTTTTATCAGCGCGCTTACGAAAATGATTTTCGGCCTTGCCCTGATCGGCGCGATGCTGTTTTGGCCGGCGGGGACGTTTGCCTATTTCGGCGCGTGGCTTTTTATCGGGCTTCTTTTCGTGCCGATGCTGATCCTCGGCACCGTGCTTTTTATCAAAGCCCCTGCGCTTCTCAAAAAGCGCTTGGATTTTAAGGAAAAGGAAAAAACGCAGAAGGGCGTGATCGCGCTTTCGGGGCTGATGTTTCCCGCAGGATTTGTGCTTTCGGCATTCGATTTTCGCTTCGGCTGGTCGCGCGTGCCGCTCCCCGCGGTCATCGTGGCATCGGTGCTGTTCCTCGTCGGCTACGGAATGTACGGCGAGGTGCTTCGCGAATACGCCTATCTTTCCCGCACGGTCGAGGTGCAACAGGGGCAGACCGTGGTTTCTACGGGGCTTTACGGCATCGTGCGCCACCCGATGTATCTTGCCACGCTTCTGATGTTTTTGCCCATGCCCTTGATCCTTGGCTCGCTTTGGGGCGTGCTCGTGTTTTTGCCGTATCCTGCGATGATCGTCGTTCGCCTCTTGAACGAGGAAAAGCTTTTGACGAGAGAGCTTGCAGGCTATGCGGAATATAAAAAGAAGGTAAAATACAGACTTATTCCATTCGTTTGGTAAAATAAAAGAAGGAGATAAGATTTATGAGAAACCATTGGAAAGGTAAACTTTGGTATGCATACGGCACGTCTATGACGAGTATTGAGGTCGGAAAATTTGTTCCCGTTGTGGAGAAACTTTCGGGCATGACCGCGGTGAATAAGGGAATTGGCGGCGGATGCTTAACCCCCGACGGATACGGAAAGGGCAACAATAAGCTTGCGGTCATGAATATGGATGACGGCAAGGAAAAGGCGGATCTTATTACGCTTGAGGTGCTTCCGAACGAGGGCGCGAAGGTTGGCAGTATTTACGATACGGATGATGAATCCTTCTGCGGATGCTTCAATCAGTGCATTCGCTATCTGCAGGAAAACACCAAGGCGCAGATCGTCGTTATTATCATGATCGGAGGCAACGACAAGGCCCCCGAAGTGACGAGCGAAAAGCGCGGTATCACGCAGTTTGAATTTGCCGAAACGATCGAGCGCGTGGCGCATCTGAACGGCGTTCCCGTGATCAACGTGTTTATGGAAGCGGGCTTCGGATATGCACGCGTGAAGGAGCGCGAATACCAGATCGATAACATTCACTTGAACGATCTCGGCGGCAAAAACATGGGCAAATTTATTTGGAGCAAATTAAAGGATATTCCTACGTGGGAGGCAGAATGAATGAAGATCATTGACTTACATACGCATTGCAATTCAAATTCGCCCTTGGACGTGGAGCCCACGCCCTTGCATCGGCGGGATTTTCCTTTCATGATGGAGGAATATAAGAGCGCGGGGATTTCGGCCGGCGGATTTTCTTATTACAGTGCCGTTTTGCATACCGAGGAGATTTATGAGCAAAACGAGCTTTTGGCGGAGCAGGTGAAAAACGATCCGCGCGTGTATCAGTGGCTGGTGCTCGATCCGAGACAAGAGCGGCTCTTTGATCAGATCCGCGCACGTATTCACGATCCTAAAGTGCTGGGCATCAAGATCCATTCGGTATGCCATGGGTACGATATTATGGAATACGGCGATAAGATCTTTTCGTTTGCAAATGAGCTTGGATGCTTCGTTCTGATGCACCCCGACAAGGTTTCGCAAATGGCGACCTTTGCGGATCGCTATCCGAACATGAATTTGATCGTTGCGCATATCCATTCCACGGAGTATGCGGACGTGATCCGTAAAGCGAAGCACGGCAATCTTTATGCCGACACCTCGGGCGGTGACTCCAGGCAGAATAACGTGATCGAATACACCGTGGAGCGCGTGGGCGCGGAGAAGGTCTTCTTCGGAACGGATACCTACGCGGCGGGCTTCCAGCGAGGCCGCATCGAATACGCGCGCCTGCCCGATGCGGACAAGGAAAAGATCCTTTACGGCAATGCGAAAATGCACTTCGCAAGGCAGTTTGAAAAAGTTTGAGTTATATTTGTGATCTTATATGTCTGACAAATAGAGCACTTTCACCGTGGAGGATATTTTTATGTGGTTAAAAATTTTATTGTCTGTAATACTTGTTTTAATTGTCGGTTGTTGGATTTTCATATATATAAAAACCGGTCGATATAAGGAATTTGCGTTACAAAACAGTAGTGCCATTCGCAACCTTCTCAAATTAAATTCCGAAATCGGATTTAACCATATCCCTAAATTGGATTTTGATATGGAATATAGTTATGATAATGAAAATTTTTATAATGATATAGCGCCGATAGATTATTTGATATATCAACTTGTATACATAAAAAAAGATGTTTCAAGTGTTATCCGCGCAATCGAGGAAAATAAAAGCAAGTATGCGGATTATATGAGCGAAATAGGGAAGCGTTGCGTTTACGGTCAATTTGGTAATGCTGAAATTCCGAAGAATGAGAAATTTCTTTTTTCGGTTGAAAAAAAGACGTTTCAATCTTTAATGCTTCGTCCTGTTGTGGAGTTTGGAATAAGCGTTCGCCTTAATTTAACGAATATTCAGGGAAAATATATCACACACAAAGAAAAACACTTTGCTTTAAATAAAATTGAGGAATGTATTGCTCGATTGAATGATAAAAACGGTGATCATTATAATGATTATGATTTATGGCAGTCAATTTGCAGGGTAGAGCGCGGAAAAGTGACAAATCGCATGAGATTTGCGGTTTATGCAAGAGATAATTATCGTTGTCGTAAGTGCGGAAGAAAAAATGATGATTTAGAGGTCGATCATATTTATCCCATTGCAAAGGGCGGAAAGAGTACTTTTGACAATTTGCAAACACTTTGCCATTGGTGTAATGCGGTTAAAGGGGATACCGTAGAATTCGGTATGAAAAAACCTAAAAATTATCGAGATGAAAGCGCAGGGTATTGCCCAAAATGCGGGGCGGGATTGGTTAGGAGAAAGGGAAAAAATGGCGACTTTTATGGTTGCCCGAACTATCCTAAATGCAAATATACCAAAGGAATTGAATGATTTTTTTAGGCTGCTTTCCAAAATTACAGCCGATGAGAACATAAGAAAAAAATTCAAAGGGAGAAAAATATGGAAAAGAAAAAAATCGTGTTGATCGGTGACTCGATCCGCATGGGCTACGACAAATACGTAAAGGAAGCGCTCGCCGACGTGGCAGAGGTGTAT
This sequence comes from Eubacteriales bacterium, assembly GCA_045630385.1. Classification (GTDB taxonomy): domain Bacteria; phylum Bacillota; class Clostridia; order Oscillospirales; family CAG-272; genus UBA1740. The sequence goes on from JAZQTA010000005.1 coordinate 4,043, forward strand.
TACCCCGATGAAAACTGCCGCTATGCCGAAAACGTGCTTCGCTTTGCGCATGAATGGAAGGATAAAATGGGTGCGCCCGATGACGTGGATCTCGTGCACTGGAATGCGGGGCTTTGGGATGTTCTGGAGCTTTTCGGTGACGAGCCGCTTTCCACAAAGGATTATTATGCCAACGTGATCCCGCGCATTCATAAGCGCCTTAGGATGCTTTTCCCGAAGGCAAAGCTCGTATTTGCCACCTCTACGGCGGTGGATGAGGCACTTGCGCGCCCCGATTTTTACCGTCACAACAGCACGATCGAGGAATATAACGCAATTGCCGTTTCCGCGCTTAAAGGAACGGATGAGGGGATCAACGATCTTTATGCACTCACCTCGCGCTTGACGAGAGATTACCATTCGGACTTCGTGCATTACTACACCGATAAGGGTACGGAGGTGATCGGCGGCAAAGTGCTTTCCGTAATTTGCGAGGCACTTTCGATCGAAGCGAAGGACGTAAAGCTTGAAAACTTCTCTCCCGAGAAATATTCGAAGGATAACATTGGATTTTGAATTGATTGCAAATAATTATTTGCAAAAGGAGCAAATATGAAGATATTTGATATGCATATCCATGCGCGCAACGTAAAGCCCACGCCGAAGGATCTGATCTCTGCCTTGAATAAGGCCGGGATATACGGCGGTTGCGTTTTCTCCTCTCCTCCCATCGAGCAGAAGATGGAGGAGGACTATAACGGAACGCTTTCCTTTGATGAGCGCGTAAGCGAGGTGCTTTCCTGGTGCGAGGGCGCGGAGGGACGCTTGTTCCCTGTGCTTTGGGTGCATCCCGACGAGGAAAATATCTTGGAAAACGTGGAGCGTGCCGCAAAGGCAGGCATCGTCGCGTTTAAAATGATCTGCAACGATTACTATATTTATGAGGAAAAGCCAATGGCGCTCCTGCGCAGGATCGCATCCCTCGGCAAGCCCGTCTTCTTCCATTCGGGCATCCTGTGGGACGGCGAGGTTTCCTCTGCCTACAATCGCCCGATGAACTGGGAGGCTCTTCTTAATATTGACGGCATTCGTTTTTCCATGGGGCATTGCTCCTGGCCTTGGGTAGACGAATGCGTTGCGCTCTACGGCAAGCTTTTGCAGGCGCGCTCTCTCGGAAAGAACGTGGAGATGTTTTACGATCTCACGCCGGGAACGCCGAAGCTTTACCGCAAGGAGCTTTTTGAGAAGCTCTACACGCTCGGCTACAACGTGGGCGATCATACGATGATCGGCTTTGATGGCTTTGCGGACGGCTATAACCCTGCATGGGCGGCGGATTGGCTCTGCTTTGACGGCGCGATCATGGACGAGCTCGGCATCAGCCTTGAAAACCGCGAAAAGCTTTATGAAAAAAATCTGCTTCGCTTCTTGGGGAAAAGCGCGGACACGGTGGCGCTCGAGCCGCCTGCGCAGGACGATGCGCATCCTTGGTCGCCCGTCAATCCCGAGGTGGCGCTGATTGCGGAAAAATGGTATAAGCGGCTTGGCTTCCCGAAGGAATATGACGAGGCCTTTTACCGCGCCCTGAAGGCCGTGCCCGTTTCGGATGCCGTGACGGTGGAGGGCTATAATAAATTTTCCGAGGACGGAAAGCGCAACCTTATCACCTATCTGTATCTTTGCGAGAAAACGAAGGAAAAATACGAGGCGATGGGGCTTCCCGAGGACGTGCTGGATGCAACGCTTTCGGATCTCGTGCGCTGGACGAACGAATGGACGGTTGTGAAGGGCGAGCTTTTCCTCGGCGAGCTTTCGTGGCTTGCAAGGCATATGTCGGCCTCCATTTTCCGTATCGGCCGCCTGCAATACTGCAAGGGAAGGGCCGAGTCAGACGTGCCCTCGATCGGCGTGAAAAAGGGCGATCCGATCGTGGAGGTGCATATCCCGAAGGGCGGCCGCATGACGGCAGAGGCGGCAAAGGAGTCGCTTATGCTTGCGCGCGCCTTCTTCAAAAAGCATTTCCCCGATTACGATTATAAGTGCTTCACGATGCATTCCTGGCTTCTTGACGATACGCTGAAAAAATATCTCCCGGCAGAGAGCGGCATTTTGCAGCTTGCCTCTCTTTTTGAGCCCGTGGAGAAAACGCCGTCCTATGCACTTCTGAAATATATTTTCGCATGGGACACCACGCCCTTGAACCTTCGCTACCGCTATCCCGTCACAAGCCTTGCCGCCGCCGTGCAAAAGGCCGTGCTTGCGGGCGAGACCTTCTACGAGGTGCTGGGGGTAATAAGGAAATGAAAAAGAAAAAAATGAGCTCGAAAACGAAAATGGCGATCGGCGCGGCCGTGGGGCTTGCCTATCTGCCGATCGGCGTGGTGCTTGAGCTGACAAAACGGTACGGCGGCGGCACGGGGCGCCGCCGAAAAAGGAGATAAAATGATACAGGATCTTCATTCGCATACCTATTACTCCTTTTGCGGCAAGGATCGCCCGGAGGAGATCGTCGAGGCCGCCATTGCGGGCGGCATCGAGCTTTTTGGCATCTCCGACCATAATTACGGTGTCGGCTTCGGCATA
>JAZQTA010000006.1:0-9198 GCA_045630385.1 Eubacteriales bacterium
AAAACTGACCAAGCGAGGCTTAGTCAGTCTTTCCGATTACTACCTAAAGGTAGCACGTATTTAATTTTGAATTGAACCGCCGTATGCCGAACGGCACGTACGGTGGTGTGAGAGGTGGATTAAATTTCACCTACTCGATTACAATCACAGAATGGATATCTTTTCGCGGCACGGATGAATGAAAAGCATTGGACACATCATAAGCAAAGCGAAAAATGATGCGTCTGCTTTTTATAGAATGAAATTTCCAAAAAAGAACAGCACGAGCCGCGATCTTTTGATCGCGGCTCGTGCTATTTAAGAATTTTCTTTGGTTGTATTTATGGAAGCAATTAAAATCCGACGAATTTTTTCGCCATCGTTGCTTAACTTATGATTTTCTCGACCATGATGGTATAGATGCGTTCAATTTGACGATCGGTCAAGGAGGCATATTTTTTCAGATAATATACGGCTTTTTCGCGCAATGTTTCCCCGGGAAGCGCAAAGAATTTTTCTTCAAACGCAAGGAATTTTTTATAATTTCTTGAGCGGATGCCCCAAATAGAAAGGCCGGTGAACTCATATTCGAAAATCAAATCCTCGTGCGACATTCCACACAACGCACCAAGAATATAAGCGAATGTTCCCGTTCTATCTGCACCACCCCAGCAATGAAAATAAATAGGATAATTCTTCGGCGAGGCAAAGGTTGCATAGAACTTTTTAAGCGCTTGTTTCTGCCCTTTGGCAAAAACTTCCTCATAAGGAACAGAGGGAACGAAAACACGCGTCATTCCGATCAACTCACTTGTGGCATAATCCACCTTACCGATTGCTTCACCGCGCATATCCAGGTCGCTTCGAAGCCCCAAACGTCGGATACTGTCTACTCCGTCCGGCGTAAGGTGCATATGGCACTCAAATTCACCTCCGCGATACACAAGACCTTGGCGTATTATCCCTTCTCCCACGGAATAGCCCCCCATATCACGGACGTTTGCAATTCCGTCTATCCGAATGCAACGCGGCAAGGTCAGCTCTGTTTCAAAAACAGCCGTTTCACTTCGTTTCCCTTCCTTTTGAACACACCAAAAATATCTGGCACCTACCTTTAGGTTGTATACGTCCAATGTATTTTCTTTCGTCAGATAGACTGCCGCATTTTTCATATCTTCTTGCTCGGAAATAAGAAGCAAATAATAAGCGTCGATCGACTTCTCCTCTTCCGCAAGTGTTTCTTCCCACGAAAAGGTAACAGGTGCAGGCACTGTAAGATCAATTCCCTCGCGCTCCAAATCATACCATTTAAAAGTAAGATCGCCACTCATATTGGCTCGAATCGCATCTTCCTCGCGAAAACGCTTTTGCTCTATCGTTTCCAAGCAAACAGAAGTATGATCCTTCGGTGAAAGCAGTTTTAAAATCATAAGAATTCCCTTTCGCATCCTTTTTGTTAGGAATTTTATTAAATTTTAGCATAATTCACACTTGCTGTCAAGAATTTCGGGGAAATAAGACGCCAAAACGAGGGATGAATTTAATCCGGCTCGAATTCGCTTTCTTTTTGGGCTCGGTTAATGACTCTAACCTTTTTGCACAACATGCCGATGATCAGATCGAGCTTGCACCGATGGCATAAATATCGGCTTCCTTCATTTCGATAATCATTTGACCGCATTTGCCAATGATGCCATCGATATGGATTTTTCTTGCGAGCTCATTGCCGAAGATTTCTTCCGAAGCAAAGATCGTTTCGCCTGCATCGTTTACAATGCGAAGCTTGATATAACCGTATGCCGAGGTAGAATAATTCAGGTAAATATCTTCAGATTCAAAAACCATAGGCTTGGTGGTCAGCGAGCCGCCCTCGTTATCCGCATAGACGGAAATAAAGCGATGGCGCGGCAAACGGTAGGCATAAATACCGCCATCGTCCCACATATAATGCTTTTCGATATACACGAGAAAATCATCTCCGCTTTCGATGACACCCGCGAGAGCGATGAAGTTGCGCTGTGTCCATTCGCGAAGCTCGATTCCGGGACGAATCCAAGCGTCGCGCAGGGTTTTATTCCAATGCATACCGTCACGCGAGGTCATCAGAACGGAATCCGAGACACCGGGATAGGACGAACCCTTTTCCGAATCATCCTGCGGCACAAAGCGGCGGTTGGCCTCAAAGCGCATGGGAATGGAGATCAGAATATGCTCTGCGCCCGGAATCTGCGAGGCCGCATTCGTATACAGCTGGTCGATATCGCCCACGTCGTATTCGTTCATTACAGGTCTGCTCCAATGGAGAAAATCCGTGGAAACGTAGGACTGGATGGCGCGAAGCCCTGCTCTCGTGCCATAGCCGCCGTAAGAAAAATCTGTTTTCACCGTGGGATCATCACAAGCGCTCTCGTTGCGACTGTAACAACGGTACATCTCTGCGCACTTATCGTAAAACGCGATATTCATGGAATCAAAGGTTCCCTCGGTCATTGCAGGATGACCAAGCATATCCTTCCAATGAATGCCGTCCGGACTGCAATATACAGAAAGTCCTCCCTCTCCCTTGCCTGCCACATGCTTGATGCCACCAATGGCTTTATAGCGCTCCTCGGGCTTGCAATTTGGATTTTCATCATAAAAGGGCGCAAAGTTATGCGCGTTTGTTCCGATGAAAACGATATTGTTTTCCTTGATGCCGTTGTAATCGATTTCGTTTACCGCGACACGCTCAAAGTTCAAACCGTCCTCGCTGACGGCAAGGCAGGAGGTTTGCATCTCGTCTGCATCGCTTTTTCCCATACCCGGAAAGCCGCGGTAATACATTTTTATATTCTCATGATCGCGAAACACCGTGAGCCCAAGGCTTCCCTTAGATTCCCATGGCTTCTCAAAGGTCAGCACCTTTTTCATGCATTGCGGCTCAACCGAACGAAAGCGGATGCCTTCCTTCGATTCGATCAGATAATTGTCTACGAAAAGCTCGCATCTTTTTCCAAAGAGGATCATAGCTTTCTCCTTTTTATAAAGTTTTTCTTCTTATGACATCATTATATCACACCAAAGGATGGAAAGCAATCCTCTATCGGGACATGTTTTTTCAAATCATGTCTCACTTTTAAAAAATTTGGGAAAATTAAGTGTACGCTTTTTAATATTTTTTTACAATTATGTTGAACGCAGTCCTTTTTTATGGTATAATGTGAGCATAGCATTTTTTGGAGATTCTATGATGAGAAAATCAACACGAAAATCCCTATTTCGCAGTATCCTATCACTTCTTCTTTGCATTATAATGCTGGTGGGAGAAACGTTTGCATGGTTCAGCGCCGTCGTGCAAAGTGATGACAATATCATTACTGCAGGAAATCTTGACATCGAGCTCGAGTACCTGCATGGCAATCAGTGGCGCGACGTGAAAGCATCCTCTGAAATCATTGACAACAGCGCTTTATGGGAGCCCGGACATACCGAGGTGGTATATCTGAAGCTAAAAAACGCAGGCACGCTCGATTTTAAATATCAATTCGGCATCAACATCGTAGAAGAAACGGACGGCATCAATCGAAATGGCGAGGTCTTCAAGCTATCCGATTTTATCTATTTTGACGTGATCGCAGACGTGAACGGCGAGACATCTCCGTTTGAAAGCCGGGATCTTGCAATGAAGAGCGTTAAAAACAGCACGCTGATTTCCGAAGGTTTTCAAAAGAGCGATTCCCTGCAAAGCGGAGACGAGATCTATCTTTCCATGGTCATTTATATGCCTACGTGGGTTGGTGACGAGGCGAACCACAACGGAATCACCATTCCGAAAGTCAAGCTTGGCATCCATGCATTTGCGACACAGATCACCGCGAGCGATGGAGAAAGCGAAGATAACGAGGAGGAAAGCCCCAAGCAAACCTACGGTCTTCCTGCGTATTGGCTCGATTATCTGGATGAAAAAATCCTCGAAATCAATGCAAAAACCAAATCCTCCGACGGAAAAACCGATGCCTTTATCTATATCACGGATCAGCATCTTGACGGCGGCACAAACGACTATTCTGCGGCCATCATCAATTATATCGCTGATAACACATCGGTAAGCAAGGTGCTTTTCGGCGGCGATATGCTCCAGGGCGGAAGCTCGGACGTGAATATTCTTTTGGAATATCGCAATGCATTTGAGGATAACGTACTGATTTTTGCGAGCAGAGGCAATCATGATGCTACGGGAAATCTCACCGAGCAATCCTATTACGATATTATGATAAAGCCGCTCGGCGAAACGGCAGAGATCACAGATAAGCTTTACTACTATTACGACAACACCGATTTAAAAATCCGATACATCGTTACGGATTCGGTTGCATCCGGATCGAATTATTTGACGAGCCCGGAGCAGCTTTCCTGGATGCAAGCAAAAATTTTGGAGCTGGATCAGGACTGGACGGCGATCGTTTTCCATCACGGTATCTGGGAAGGCAGTGCAAGCAATCCGACTTTGAATTACAGCGTTGACGGAAAGCGGATCGTGGACGCGATCGACGAAATATATGATAACACGAGATGTACTGTGGCCGGCATTTATTCCGGTCATACGCACAGGGATTACCTCGGATATTCCGAAAAAGGATATGCTTTGGTTAGTACCACGGTAAACGCTTTCAGCGGCGCGCTATCCAAATACGATCTTGAAAATCCAACGCGCCCCACGGGAACCACTAAGGAAGAAACACTTGACGTCGTTTTCCTTTCCCCTTCCGAAAATTTGATCGAGACGATCCGTATCGGTGCGGGAGGCAACCGTTCATTCACGTATCAATCCAACACTCCGGGAGAGGTTACGGGTATATCACTGAATAAAACCGAAGCAATCACCTGGATCGGCGGGAATACCGTTTCCCTTATGGCCACGCTGACGCCTGCCCGAGTTACAAATTCGGACGTTGTTTGGCGCATTAAAAGCGGCGAAGAGGTTGGTTCCATCACCGCAAACGGCTTAAGCTGTGTGTTTACCCCCGGACAAAGAACGGGCACGGCGACCATTGAGGTGAAAACCGTGCAAGGCGAATTCATAGCGGAATGCACCGTTTCCGTTTTGGAGGGCGAAGCATCCTTTGATATTACAAAAGATTTTGTCTGGACTCCCGGCTCGATCACCTATGCCGACGGCGTTGCATCCTCGCAGTATGCAAAGGATTGGCTGTATTCGGATATGGTGGACGTCGGTATATTTGACACCATTACCTTTACACACGTTCAGACCACAAACACCGTTACGCCGTTAGGTTATGCGTTTTACGATGCAAGCGGCAAATATATTACCGGCGCTTCCAACGGCGGCGGTACGTACGATACCGCGATCAAGACGATTGCGGTGCCGAGCAATGCAAAATTCTTCCGCGTCATGTGGATGAACACAACGCATACAAGATACGATGTGGAAAAGTATGAAATCACAAGCAACTTTTTCTGCTACGGAAATCTCGGAAATTCGGTGCCCGATATCACACAAGCCGTCCAAGGCATTCATTTAGACAAAACACAAGCATGGGCTCTGACAAACGGAGCCCCCATCCAAATCCAAGCAACGATAACACCCGATCACGCTACCAACGTCGTGGTTATATGGAGCATTCTGAGCGGCGATGCGCTTGGCGCTCTTCAGTCCGATGGGCTTGCATGCAGCTTCACGCCGGGAGGTGCTTGCGGTAGCGTTGTGATCCAAGTGAAGACGGCGGATGGTCGATATTCTGCCGCGTGCTCCATCCGAATCGTTGAAAAGGACGAGTCGATCAATCTTACATCGGACTTTGCCTGGACGCCCGGCTCGATCACCTATGCCGACGGCGTTGCATCCTCGCAGTATGCAAAGGATTGGCTGTATTCGGATATGGTGGACGTCGGTATATTTGACACCATCACCTTTACACACGTTCAGACCACAAACACCGTTACGCCGTTAGGTTATGCGTTTTACGATGCAAGCGGCAAATATATTACCGGCGCTTCCAACGGCGGCGGTACGTACGATACTGCGGTCAAGACGATTGCAGTGCCGAGCAATGCAAAATTTTTCCGCGTCATGTGGATGAACACAACGCATGCAAGATACGATGCGGAAAAGTATGAAATTACAAGCAACTTTTTCTGCTACGGAAATTTTGAATGCTGATATGGAGGGATAAAAATGAAAAAGCTTTTGGCATGTATGATGCTTTGCGCATTCACGTTGCCCTTACTTTCGGGGTGCTTTGGTTCGGCCTATAATTCGTCAAGAAATCCCCCGAAATGGAAGATCGCTACGTCGACGAGCGACTTATATAAATCACACGGTTTTGCTACGGATGAGGAGAAAATTCGCGGACTCTATGAGGCGGGATTTCGATATATCGACCTATCCATGTACTCCTTCACGCAAGATAGCGCTTATATGTCTGACGGCTGGCGCGAGGAGGCCTTGAAGCTGAAGGCGTTAGCGGATGAGCTGGGAATGGAATTCGTTCAGGCACACTCGCAGGGCGGCAACCCGCTATCGAAATCGGAGAGTGAATTCATCGTAGAGGCGACCCTTCGTTCCATCGAGATCTGCGAGATCCTCGGGATCAAAAACACCGTATTGCTCCATGAGCGTTGTGTATATTTTTGTTGAGAAATATCGGTAAAATATTTACTAATTCTAATAGTTGTGCTATAATGAGTTTGCCAAACAAAAAACGAATGACGATACTGGCGGATCAAGGAGAATGATATGTGTAATATTGCAGGATATGTTGGTGCACATGAAGCTGCACCGATTCTGATTGAGATGATACGTGTGCAAGAAGGACTCAACGGAGGCTTTTTTACAGGCCTCGCGGTGCACGACAAATCTGCTTTGCACTATCGCAAGGTACAGGGCGAGCTTGCAATCTTGTTGGAAGAAACCGACGCCGCGTCGCTTACGGGAAAAACGGGCATTATCCACAGCCGTACGCCATCGGGAGGAAACGGCTTGTGGGCACATCCTTTTGCCACCGAACGCAATGGGATTTTGAAGATGTGCTACGTTGCCAACGGTGCCATTGGGATGTTCCGCGATCAAAACGAGGCGTTCAACGAGCTTGCCGATCAATTGATTGCCGATGGCTATGATGTGCCTTGCAAAATTGACCTGCAAAATCACCAATACAACCGACTTTCCACGGGCGAGGCTGTGCATATGTCCGACGTAATGTGCCAATTGATCTACAAATACAAGGATGCCGGCATGAATACCGAGCATGCTATGACCTCTGCTTTTACAAGGATGCCCAGCGAGATCGTGGGCTTGGTTGTAGAAGACGAGTCGCCCGATCGCATCTATTTTTCGCGCATCAACAAACCCATGTTTGTTGGATTTGATGCCGATGGTGCATATCTTGCCTCCTCGCCGATCGCCTTTCCCGAAAGTGTCAAGGACTACCGTTTGTTACCCGCACTTTCTTCTGGCGTGGTGTTTTGCAACCGTGTGGAGGTAACCGACTACTATACGAATTTCCCGATTCCCGTTATGGCATTTGACGAGGGCACGGTGGCTGTAGCCGCAAATGCGATCCTGTCGCTTTTGAAAGAGCGTGAGGCAGGCATTCGCGATATGTTTGCTGTGGTGAGAGATGTTTTACCCAAGGATGTGCTCACACAATCGGATGCCATCGTGTATTGTGCCGCGACCAAACTGTTGGGCGAGCGAAGGATCGATATGCGCCCCTCACGCCGCACGGTGAAGGAAAACGATGCACCGCACACGCTGTTTTTCCAGATCAAGGGAGCTTGAAGTGAAACAAATAAGAAAAGCAGTTTGTTAAATCAAAAAAATGGACACATCACAGACGAAAATACGTTTATGATGTGTCCATTTTTTATTTAATTTTGTAGGGGCGATTCATGAATCGCCCGCGGGTCATTCGTGAATGACCCCTACGAAAGCCTTATAGACTAAGGATTACTTGCTTGCCTCTTCGATAGCAACTGCAACAGCAACGGTCATACTTAGCCTGCGGGTTGTTACCTGCGCCAGATAATCGACGCAGAGCGAGTCTGCAAGCTTGCTTGTAAGCGAGTCTGTGAAGATTGCTCCACGAGCGTTGCGCATAGCGCAATAAGGTGCGTAGCACCAAGCATCAAGCATAGCACAGAGGCGTTGCGAGTAAGGAGTATAAGACCATCTTCACTTTACAAAAAGACAAGTTTTTCGTCATTTCTATTTACAAAATGTTAAAAACGTGATATAATACATCTATCTAAAAGATTTAATATATTTTAGCGAGTATTTTTCTACAAAAAAACAAAGACAACAAGGAGAAAATGAAAATGACGAAGAAAATTTTATGTGTTTTCGTTCTTATGCTTGCTCTCGTTTTTTCGCTTGCATCGTGCGGCATTCAAACGCCGAACAATTCGGGAACGCCAAGCGGAACACCCGAAAACGATGATTTTAACACAAGCAAGGTCACTATGGTGACCGCTTATGCAAAGGCGCAGAGTCTCGGCTTCGAAGGAACGCTTGCCGACTTTATCGAGCTTATCAGCGGTAAGGACGGAGAAAACGGCTTGAACGGTACCGATGGCAAGGACGGCGTTGGTATTGAAAGCGTGGAAGTAAACGCGAGCGGAGACCTGATCGTTCTTCTCTCCTCCGGAGAAACCATTCACTGCGGAAAAGTAAAGGGCAATGACGGTGCCGACGGAAAGGATGGCAAAACACCTGCTTTCAAAATCGAAAACGGCATCCTCCTTGTTTCATACGATGACGGCAATTCTTGGATTTATCTCGGCAACGTTCAAGGAGCAAACGGCTCCAACGGTGCGAACGGCACAGATGGTATCGATGGTATTAACGGCATCACGCCCACCTTTATTGTTGAAAATGGCGAGCTGATGGTTTCCTATGACAACGGCTCGACTTGGTCTTCCCTCGGAAACATTCAAGGTGCGGACGGCGCGAACGGCTCTAACGGCGCTAATGGCGCTAACGGCACGGACGGTAAAACACCGACCTTCAAGGTTGAGAGCGGCGAGCTGATGGTTTCCTACGACAACGGCTCGACTTGGTCTTCCCTCGGAAACATTCAGGGTGCGGACGGTACGAACGGCTCTAACGGTACAAACGGAACCAACGGCACGGACGGTAAAACACCGACCTTTAAGGTTGAGGGCGGCGAGCTGATGGTTTCCTACGATAACGGCTCGACTTGGTCTTCCCTCGGAAACATT
>JAZQTA010000007.1:0-19262 GCA_045630385.1 Eubacteriales bacterium
GTAGCAGACCTTGCCGCCGGATGCGGGCTTGGTATAAGGAGAGTCCGCCACGGTGGGGGCAAGAAGAATTTTTTCCATCGCCTCGGAGGCAATTTCACCGTATGCACGGCTCTGCTCGGCGCGCATTTTCGCGCGGCGCAGTTTCGAGGTTGCCACAAGCTCCATCGCCTTGGTGATCTGCATCGTGCTGTTCACACTTTTGATGCGAGCCTTGATATCGTTCATGGATACTCCTGCCATGTTTCTCCCTCCTTTGTCTTAATTCTTGTTTTTTGCTAATTATTGTTTACTTATTAAGGTTTTTCTTGCAGGTTGCGATCGCGTTTTTCAGAACCTCTGCGTTCTCATCGGAGAGCACGCCGGTTTCGCGGATGGCAGAGAGGAGCGCATCCTCGTTCGCCGTCAGATGCTCGAAAAGCGCCTCCTCAAAGCGAGGTACGTCCTCAACGGCGACGTCTGCAAGAAGATTGTTCGTAACGGCATAGAGGATCGCAACCTGAAGCTCTACGGCCACGGGCGCGTTCTTGCCCTGCTTCAGAACCGCAACGATTCTTTCGCCCTGCGCAAGTCTTGCCTTCGTATCGGCATCCAGATCCGAGCCGAACTGGGCAAAGCCCTGCAGCTCGCGGTACTGCGAATAGAGAAGCTTCAAGGGGCCTGCAACCTTCTTCATTGCCTTGATCTGCGCGTTACCGCCGACACGGGATACCGAGATACCGGGGAACACCGCGGGGCGAACGCCCGCATGGAAGAGCTCGGTCTCGAGGAAGATCTGTCCGTCGGTGATCGAGATCACGTTCGTGGGGATATAAGCGGATACGTCGCCCGCCTGGGTTTCGATGATCGGCAGAGCCGTCAGCGAGCCGCCGCCGTATTCGGGCGCAATTCTTGCCGCTCTCTCAAGCAGACGGGAGTGCAGATAGAATACGTCGCCGGGATAAGCCTCGCGGCCGGGGGGACGGCGGATCAGAAGCGACAGCGCACGGTAGGCAACCGCGTGCTTGGAAAGATCGTCATAAACGATCAGAACGTCCTTGCCCTGATCCATGAAATATTCACCGATGGTACAGCCCGAATAGGGCGCAATGTACTGCAGGGGTGCGCTTTCGGAAGCGGTCGCCGCCACGATCACGGTGTAATCCATAGCACCGTTCTTATACAGCGTATCTACGACCTCGGTTACGGTGGACTGCTTTTGTCCGATCGCAACGTACACGCAGATCACGTTCTTGCCGCGCTGGTTGATGATCGTATCGGTGGCAATGGTGGTCTTTCCCGTCTGTCTGTCACCGATGATCAGCTCTCGCTGACCGCGGCCGATGGGGATCATCGCGTCGATTGCCTTGATACCCGTCTGCAGAGGAACGGAAACGGATTTTCTTTCAATAATGCCCGCCGCCTTTTTTTCGATGGGGCGGAATTCGGCAGAGTCGATCGGTCCCTTGCCGTCGCGGGGCTGACCGAGCGCATCCACGACGCGGCCGATCATTTTATCTCCCACGGGTACGGAAACCACGCGGCCGGTTCTCTTGACAAGGCTACCCTCGGTAATACCGACGTCCGAGCCGAGAAGCACCGCGCTCACGCAGCTTTCCTCCAGGTTCAGTGCCATGCCAAAGGAGCCGTTGGCAAATTCTATCAGCTCGTTTGCCTTGCATTTTTCAAGACCGTGCACCTTGGAGATACCGTCACCTACCGAGATAACGTAGCCGATCTCCTCCTGCTTGGTCTTGGCGCTGTAATTTTTGATCTGTTCTTTTATGATCTTACTGATATCACTCGTCTTAGACTGCATGGTATCACCGTCACTTTCCTATATTTTCTACACCGAGTGCGGTGCTTTGCAAGGATTCGCGAATGGAATCCAAGCGGCTTTTCAGCGAAGCATCGAGCTGCGTACCCATGAAGCGAAGCTTCACGCCGCCGAGCACGGATGCATCCACCGTGTTTTTGAGGATCACGCGCTTGCCCGTTTTTTGCGCAAGCCTTTCGCAAATGCGCTCCCTCTGCGTATCGGTGAGCGCGATCGCCGTGATCGCCTCGGCACGGATAATGCCCATATCCTCATCGCAGAGCGCCTCGTAGGCATCTGCCGTGCGATGGATGGTGTAAAGCATGTGCTTTCCCGACAGGATCTTCAAAAAGGAGCGAAGATCTGTGTCAAGCGAAGCGAAGGCCTCTTCGATCAGAGCCTCCCGTTCTTCTCCCGAAAGCGCGGGAGAATCGAGAAGCGAGATATAATCGGGCGCTTCGCGCACGGCGGCACACGCCGCCTTCAGGTCGGAGAGAATGATCTCCAAGGCATTTCTTTCCTTCGCGAGAAGAAAGAGCGCCTTCGCGTATTCCTTCGTGTCTATCATGCTTCTTCACCCATCGTATCGATAAAGCCGTCAATGAGATCGGCGTGCTCGGAAGCCTTCACGTCGCGTGCCACCACAGCCTCTGCGATCTGAATGGCAATGTCCGAAACCTCGTTCTTGATATCGTTCATCGCCTGGCGCTTTTCGAGCGCGATCTGCTCCTCCGCTCTTTCCTTCGTGCGGCGAGCCTCCTCTGCGGCCTCCTTTAAGATCTCCTCTTCCTTGAGAAGTGCGCGGCGCTGAGCGCTTCGCAGGATCTCTTCGCTTTCCTCGGCGGCTTTTTCAAGCTTCTCCTCGTAATCCTTTCGCATGACCTCTGCCGCGCTTTTATCGTCTTCGGCAGATTTGTACATATCGTCAATTTCCTTTTGACGGCTGTCGATCATGTTCTTAATAGGATGGAAGAGAATTTTGCGAAGCACGAGGTAGATGATCAAAAGGTTTGCCCATGCAAAGATCAAGGTAAAGAAATTGACACCTACAAATGATTCGAATTTCTCAAACATAATTTTACCCTTCCGTATGTGCTCCCTCGCGGGGCGTTTTTCGCATTAACCCTTGAATACGAAGAGAAGAAGAAGGGAAATAACGAGCGAGTAGATACCCGTGGTCTCGGTGATCGCGCAACCAAGGATCATGTTGGTACGAAGGGTGGAAGCCATTTCGGGCTGGCGCGCCATTGCCTCCAGCGCCTTGCCGACCGCGTTACCCTCACCGATTGCGGGGCCGATTGCGCCAAGACCCATGCAAAGTCCTGCGCCGAGTGCTCTTGCTGCTTCGAGATTCATAATGTAAATCCTCCTGAAAAATATTTATTATAATTTTTTTGAAATCAATGAAATCAGTTTTCCTTCGTGACGTCGCTTTCCGCGATGGGCGTTTCCTCGGGCGGCGGGTTGGCGGCGCCTACGTAGATCATCGTCAATAGACAGAAAACGAAGGCCTGCACGAAGCCGGAGAAAAGGTCGAAATAAATGGAAAGAACGGCGGGGATACCAACCTGGAAGAAGGGGATCGTGCCGATCAGGCCGGGAATCCATCCGAAGATAACCGAGGAAAGCGCGGCGAGTGCCGCGTAGATCACGCTCATCAGAACCGAGCCGCCCGCTACGTTACCGAAGTGACGGAAGGCCATGGATACGGGGTTTGCGATCTCACTGACGATGTTCATCGGTGTCATGACGGCGATCGGCTCGGTGAAGCCCTTGAGCCACGCCTTGAAGCCGAAGTTTCTGATGTTGTGATACCAGACCATGCCCGTCGTTACCAGCGCCCACGCCAGCGTTACCGAAAGGTCGCCCGTCGTGGAGCGAAAGATCTGTGTCAGACCGATCAGAGAGCCGAGAAGCGAGGAGAGGAAGAGCGCACCGATGTAGGGGGCAAATTTCAGATTGTGCTTTCCCATCGTGCTTTCCACGAGATCGTAAAGCATCGTCACGAGCTTTTCGATCACGACCTGAAGCCTTCCGGGGCGCTTTTCGATTTTTCTCGTTACGATAATGGCCGCCACGATCAGAAGAAGCGTCACCGCCAAAAGTGAAACGGCGGTTTGCGAGATGCGGATGCCGCCGAGGATCGGGATCGTGAAATAGACGCCGGGGCCGGTTATACTTATATTCATGAAGCTTTATCCTCCTTTTTTCGGAAGAATTCGTTTACGTAGAGCAGGGGGCGCTGCATCAGAAGCGGTACGGTGGCCGCGATGCCCTCAAGGAAAATAAAGGTGAGCGCGATCGTCGCCGCCATGCTGATCATGCGGATGATAAAGGAAAGCTGGGTTTTCGTTGCCATCTTCAGCTGATATTCGGCGGTGAATTTCGCAATCTCTTCTTCGGTCATTTCCTTGTTGCCGCGCGCCTCCATCGCTTGCATAAAGAGCGCGTCCGTGCTTTTGGCCAGAAAGAAGAAGTTTGCCACCATAACGGCAGAGCCGATCAAGGCACTCACGGGTACCTGCCAGCGCACGGTTTTTTGCACCAATGCGTATACGGCGATGACAAGCGCCGATACGATGATCTCACCGATGGCGAGCCTTGCCGTTTCGCGAAATACGGGATTTTTTTCTTTCACTTGCCGTCCTCACCTTCTTCCTTTTTATTTAAGGCCTTTTTTTCTTTTCGCTTTTCCTCCGCCGCACGTTCCAGCGCGCGCACCTGCGCCGTGGCATCGCTGATAAAGCGGAACATGGAGAAAAGCCCGATGGCGATGCCGAAAAGGATCAGCACCGCGTAGATCCATTCGCCCGCATATCCTCGGCTCGTCAGAAACCACGCAAGAAGCGTGAGAAGCCCTACGGGGCAGAGCAGGGAAAAAACGGACTGCACGATGATGTTGAAATAATAGAAGGCATGCACGAATTTCGAATACATTTCGCCACCTCCCTAAAAATTTCACCAGTATATATTGTACCATAAAACGGCTGAAAAATCAAGTGAAAAGCGAAAGAAAAAGCGCCAAAGCGAAATTCTGTTAAAACTGCAAAAATGTGTCTAAAGTTTCACAAGCAAAAAAGAAAACCCGAGAAGCAAGGATAAAGTGCTTCTCGGGAATTGAGTGTATGAAAGCTTTGTGAAAAAACGATCTCAAAAAACAGTTTTGTAAATCAAAGGTTGCATTTTAGGTGCTTCTTCGGCGTAGGCGATTGCCGTGAGGAAGCATTCCTTGGCTTTTTCGAGCCTTGCCGCATCGCTTGCGTAGAGCGTGGCGATCGGCTCTCCGAGCGCTACGGGATCCCCCGTCTTTTTGTGCAGAATGATGCCTGCGCCCATATCGATGCCGTCCTCCTTGGTCTGTCTGCCCGCGCCGAGCAGAAGGGAGGTCTCTCCCACGCGCTGCGCATCCATGCTCGAAATATAGCCCGCCCGATCCGTGGTGACCTCTGTAAAGAGGGGCGCTGTGGGGAGCTTTTCGGGGTGATGGAGTACCGCGGTGTCGCCCCCTTGGCCGCCGATCCAGCGGCAGAGCGTATCAAAGGCCGCGCCGCTGTCGAGCGCCTCGGTCACGCGCCTTTCGGCTTCCTCCTCGCTCACACCGAGCGAGAGCTGCACGATCGTTTTTGCCAGGGCAAGGCAGAGCGCGCGCAGGGCGGGGCATCCGTGCCCACGGAGAATTTCAACCGCCTCCTTGACCTCCAAGGCGTTGCCGACGGCATTTCCGAGCGGTATGTCCATATTCGTGATCAAGGCGGCCACGCGCCGTCCGTATTTCTTACCGATCCTCACCATGATCTCGGCAAGCGCGGT
Source organism: Eubacteriales bacterium (assembly GCA_045630385.1). GTDB lineage: Bacteria > Bacillota > Clostridia > Oscillospirales > CAG-272 > UBA1740. The sequence continues at coordinate 5,603 of JAZQTA010000007.1, forward strand.
GGCTTGCTCAGGCGTTTTCATGAAACTGCCGCTTCCGTATTTGACGTCCAGCACGATGGTTTTTGCGCCCGCCGCCAGCTTCTTTCCCATAATGGAGGAGGCGATCAGCGGAATCGAATCGACCGTGGCCGTCACGTCGCGCAGGGCGTAGAGCTTTTTATCCGCAGGGGCAAGGTTGCCGCTTTGCCCGATCACGGCGATGCCGTTTTTCTTTACGGTGCCGTAAAATTCCTCGGGCGAGAGGGTGGTGCGGTAGCCCTCGATGGATTCCAGCTTATCCACCGTGCCGCCCGTGTGCCCAAGCCCTCTTCCGCTCATTTTCGCCATGATCACGCCGCAGGACGCCGCGATCGGCGCAAGGATCAGCGTGGTTTTATCGCCAACGCCGCCGGAGGAATGCTTATCTGCCGTATGCTCGCCGAAGGCCGAGAGGTCGATCCTGTCGCCCGATTCGGCAATGGCGGCCGTGAGGAAAAAGGTCTCCTCCTCGTTCATGCCGCGAAGGCAGATCGCCATCAAAAGAGCGGCCGTCTGATAATCCGGGATCTCGCCGCTTGCCGCGCCGTTTGCGAAAAAGCGGATCTCCTGCTCGGTGAGTGCCATGCCGCGCTTTTTCTTTTCGATGATATCGTAAATGCGCATACGCTTTTCCTTATTTCAGAATTTTTTCGGCAAAACCTTTGCCGCTTTGTAATTTTCTCTTTGTGCCGAGAAGCTCTGCCACCGTGCAGCCGACGGCGGAGAAGCCCTCCACCGTGCCGAGGTTTTTCGGCTCGATCCCTTTTCCGTAGATCAATAGGGGCACGCATTCGCGCGTGTGATCGGTGCTGTCATCCCCGGGATCGCAGCCGTGATCGGCCGTGATGATCAGCGCATCCTCATTGCCGAGGCGAGAAAGCAGAGTGGGTAAAAAGGCATCGAAATCTTCGAGCGCCTTTGCATAGCCACCGGTATCCTGTCTGTGTCCGTAGAGCATATCAAAGTCCACGAGGTTGATAAAGCAAAGCCCCGAGAAATCCTTTTCGGTCATGCGGAGTGTGACCTCCATTCCCTCGGCGTTGCCGTGCGTAGGGTGGCTTTCGGTAATGCCGCGCCCTGCGAAAATATCCGAGATCTTGCCGACCGAAATGACGCTCTTGCCCTCCTCGGTCAGCAGATCGAGAAGCGTTTCGCCGTAAGGCTCGAGCGAGAAGTCGCGGCGGTTTGCCGTACGGGTAAAATTGCCCGGCGTTCCCACGAAGGGGCGCGCGATCACGCGGCCGACGGCGTGATCGCCCGTCAGAAGCTTGCGTGCCTTGCGGCAGTAATCGTAAAGCGTTTCAAGTGGAACGGTGTCCTCGTGCGCCGCGATCTGAAGCACGCTGTCCGCCGAGGTATAAACGATGAGATCGCCGCTTGCAAGATGCTTTTCTCCGTAGTCGCGGATCACGTCCGTGCCGGAATAGGGAAGATTGCATAAAACGCCCCTGCCGGTTGCATGTGTGAGGGCGTCCAGCACCTCCTTCGGGAAGCCCTCGGGATAGGTGGGAAGCGGATTTTCCGAAACGATCCCCATCAGCTCCCAATGCCCGATCGTGGTGTCCTTGCCGAGGCTTTTTTCCACGAGGCGGCCGTGTGCCGCAAGGGGAGAGGTGACACTCGGAACGGCGCTGACACCGTCGATATTGCCAAGCCCCAAAGCGGAAAGATTTTTAAAGCAATGTCCCTTTGCAATGCGCGCAAGCGTGTTTGCTCCCGCATCGCCAAAGGCGGCGGCATCGGGTGCATTCCCGATGCCGAGAGAATCCAAAACGATCAAAAAAACTCTTTTCATAATTCGAATTCTTGTTGTTTGCAAACAATTGTCTTCTTTTTATTCTTTTTCCATGATGGCGGCAACGTTCAAGGCGACCTGCATCATATCCGTGAAGGAAGTCTGCCTTGCATCGGAATCCAAGCTCTCGCCCGTGACGATATGATCCGAAACCGTGCAGATGGCGAGCGCGCGCTTCTTTGCTCTTGCCGCATTCATATACAGTGCGGCCGCCTCCATTTCCACGCCGAGCACGCCAAGATCGATCCACTTATCGTTGAAATGCGGATCGTCGTTATAAAAAACGTCCGTGGAAAGCAGATTGCCCACGTGATAGCGCGCGCCGAGCGCTTCGCATTCGGTGACGGCGGCCTTCAAAAGCGCATAGGAGCACAGAGGCGCGAGCGTGCCGCCGAGATTGTACTGTGCGCCGTAGGAGGAATTGGTGGATGCACCCATACCGAGGATCATGTCGCGCACTCTCACCTCTGTCTGAAGTGCGCCCGCAGAGCCGACGCGGATGATATTTTCCACGCCGAAGAAATTATATAATTCAAAGGAATAAATGCCGATCGAGGGCATGCCCATGCCGCTTGCCATGACCGATACCTTCACGCCCTTATAGGTGCCCGTGTAGCCCTGAATGCCGCGCACGTTGTTGACAAGGCGGGGTTCTTCAAGAAAATTTTCGGCAATGAATTTTGCGCGCAGGGGATCGCCCGGCATCAGCACGGTCTTGCCGAAGTCCTCGGGGGTTGCGTGAATATGAGGGGTAGGATAGCTTGCCATTGTTATTTCTCCTTTATCAGTACGTGCCCGAGGGCGTGCTTTGGTTTTTTGCGATGCGCACGATACGGCTCGTGCCAAGCCTCTCGGCGCCTGAGCGCATCATGGCCTCTGCATCCTCTAAAGAAGAAATGCCGCCCGCTGCCTTGATCTTCAGGTGCGGTGCGCGATGCGCGGCAAAAAGCGCGATATCGTTGACGGTTGCGCCGCCGCCCGCAAAGCCCGTGGAGGTCTTGATAAAGTCCGCTCGGGACTCGGAAACCACTCTCGTCATTTCGATCTTTTCCTCCTCGGTGAGAAGGCAGGTCTCGATGATGACCTTCAAAATTTTTCCCTCACACGCCGCGCGTACGGCACGGATTTCTTTCAGAACGGCATCGTATCTTCCGTCCTTCACCCAGCCGACATTGATGACCATATCGATCTCGTCCGCTCCGTTTTTCACGGCATCCTCGGTTTCGAAGACCTTGCTCGCCGTTGTCATATAGCCGTTCGGAAAGCCGATCACGGTGCAGATCGCAAGGCGATCGCCCACGTATTCCTTGGCCATCTTCACGTAAGACGGGGGAATGCAGACCGAGGCCGTGCCGAAGCGGATACCGTCGTCGCAAATCGCCTTGATCTCGGCGGCGGTTGCGCCTTGGGCAAGCAGCGTGTGGTCACAGATTGAGAGAATTTCTTTTACGTTCATGGCGTCACTCCTTATTGATCTTCCTTTTGCTTTTCGATTTGCTTTGTCCAGCATTTATGGCACATGGCAATATAACGGTCGTTGCCGCCGAGCATGACCTGACTTCCGTGTGTGACGATCTGTCCCTTGGCGTTCAGGCGCGCGTTGACGGTTGCCTTCGCGCCGCATCCGCAGATGGTTTTGATCTCCGCAATGGAATCCGCAACCTCAAAAAGACGGGCACTGCCGGGGAAAAGATGCGTCAAAAAGTCGGTGCGCAGACCGAAGCAGAGCACGGGAACGTTATAGCGGTCCACGATTGCGCGAAGCGAATCAATCTGCTCCTTCGTGAAAAACTGGCATTCGTCCGCAATGATCGCGTCGTATTTTTCGTTTTCCTTTTCGTAGATCTCCTCGATATTTGCATCTTTAGGAATGCAAACGGCGGTTGCCGAAAGTCCGATGCGCGAGCGGATCACGTCCGCACCGTCGCGCGTGTCGATCTCGGGCTTGATGAGGAAAACGCGCATGCCGCGCTCCTCGTAATTGAACTTCGTGATCAGCACCTGCGCGGTTTTCGAGGAGCCCATCGCTCCGTACTTAAAGTATAGCTTTGCCATTTTTCGTTCCTTTCTTTCGCGCAGGGCGCATATCTTGCTTTTATTTTATCATATTTGCGTGCGAAAAAAAAGGGCTTTTTGAAATTTCGTCAATCTTACCACAAAAGCGGAGGAAAATTGCACATTTGTAACGAAAATCGAAAAATCCTAAAAAGGTATGGAAATTTTTTCTGCCGTGTGTTAAAATAAATAGGTAATTGATTTAAGGAAAGGGGTGGCGCGAATGATTCTGATCATTGCTGAGAAGCCGAGTCTTGCCAGAAATATCGTGGCGGGTATCGGAAAAATGGATCGCAAGGACGGATATTTTATCGGCGAGGGCTATATCGTCAGCTGGGCGTTCGGCCATCTTTTTTCGCTTGCCGATATCGAATATTATAATCCCGCGCCGGACGGTAGCGGAAAATGGACGCTCGAAAACCTTCCGTGCTTTCCCGAGAAGTTCCATTTTGAGCTTCGCAAGGGAGACGATAAGCAGCCGGACGGCGGCGTGATCCGCCAATTCAAGGTACTCGAATATCTTTGCAACCGCGAGGACGTGGAGGCGATCGTGAACGCGGGAGACGCAGATCGCGAGGGAGAGATCATCGTCCGTCTTTGCGTCAGCCATGCGTTGAAATCGCAAAAGCGCCAGCTTCGCCTTTGGCTTCCCGATCAAACGCCCGAAACCGTGCGCGCCGCGCTGGCGGATATGAAGGATGAAACGGCCTATGATCTTTTGGCAAGCGAGGGCTTTGCCCGTACCTATATCGATTGGCTGTACGGCGTGAACCTCACGCGCTTTGCCACCATTCGCGCAGGAACGCTTCTGCGCGTCGGCCGTGTGATCGTGCCGATCGTGCGTGCGATCTATGATCGCGATATGGAGATCAAAAACTTCTCCCCCGAGACCTATTATATGCTCCGTAGCCGCGAGCAGAATGCGGGCGAGGTGCTGGAGCTTTGGGGCAAGGATAAGTTCTCAAAGGACGAGATAGAGAAGTGCCGTGCATTGGCGGATAAATATAATGAGACCGGTGCCGTCGTCACCTCGGTGAAGAATAAGCAGGATCGCATCCCCGCAGGCAAGCTGTATTCGCTTTCCGCTTTGCAGAACGTGCTCGGAAAGAAATACAAGATGTCGATGGCGGAGAGCCTTGAGATCGTGCAGAAGCTGTACGAGGAGGGGTATCTGACCTACCCGAGAACCAACTCCGAATACTTGGCTACGGCGGAGAAGGATAAGATCCGCGCCATTCTTTCGGGCGTTGCAAAGCTCGGTTATCCCGTCAAGTTCAAGGATTCCAAATATATTTTCGACGATTCCAAGATTGAGTCCCACTCGGCCTTGACGCCGACCTACAAGATTCCCGATACGGCGAAGCTTTCGGAAAAGCAGAAGCAGGTGTACGGCACGGTCATGCGCCGCTTCGTTGCGGTGTTCTGCGCCGAGGAATGCCTTGCCGATAAGAGCGAGATCCGCATTGCCGTCGGTGACCTTGAGGAATTCGTGCTGAAGGGCACGGTCATTCGTCAGGCGGGCTGGACGAAGTACGACGATTATTCGCAGAAGGATAAGCTCCTTCCCGCGCTTTCGGAGGGCGATGCGGTGAATATCCGCTTCGAGCCTGCCGAGCGGCAAACCACGCCGCCCAAGCACTATACCATCGAAACACACAATAATTATCTCAAAAATCCCTTCAAGGACGATAAGGCGAAGGCCAAGGAGCTCGAGCAGAGCGGCGAGGTGGACGATGCCGAGGACTATAAGGCGATCTTCGAGGGCTTGGAGCTCGGCACGGAGGCAACGCGCACGGGCATTATCGATAACGCGCGCAAGAGCGGCTATATCGAGCTGAAAAAGGACGTGTATTCCATCCTTCCCGGCGGCGAGCGGCTGATCCATTCGCTGGAGCGGCTCGGCATTCGCATGGATAAATATAAGACCAGCGAGATGGGCAAGGCCTTAAAGAGCGTGTACCGCGGAACGATGACGGTGGAGGATAGCGTTGCGCTTGCCAAGGGCGAGATCGGCCGCATCTTCGAGGAGGGAAAGAAAAACGAGCTTCCGCCCGAGGATACGGGCTCGCTCGGCGAGATCATGGGGCGCTGCCCGAAATGCGGAGCAAACGTCATTCGCGGTAACCGCGCCTACGGCTGTATGGGCTATAAGGACGGATGCGATTTTAAGGTGGGGCTCACCATCTGTTCAAGATCCGTTCCGAAAACGGCGGTGCAGGCTCTGCTTGCCACGGGAAAAACGCCGAAGCTGCGCGGCTTTATCTCCAAAACCGGGCGCCCCTTCGATGCCTCTCTCGTGATCCGTGACGGTGAGGCCGTCTTCGATTTCGCAAAGCCCAAGGAAGCGAAAAATAGCGAGGAAAAGAAACCCTCTGCCACGAAAAGAAAAACGAAGAAAAAAGAAGAGAAAGAAGCATAATGCAACGCAATGTTTGCATTATGCTTCTTTTTTTGGAGGAATTTAAATATCCCCCTTGTTTTTTTGAGAAGAGGGGAGATTTCGGGAAGAAGCGTCGTTCTTCGTCCCGAGAGGCGTACAATGGTACGTTGAGGGGCGAAAACGGCGGTAGAAAAAGTCCATGAAAAGGAAGAAATCCGTAGGATTTCAACATTAGAAATAAAAATGCAATATAGAATAGGACATGGAATGTTTTTATATATTCGGACTTTTTCGGTCTTACCAAATATCCCCCTTCTCAAACCATGTGCTTTCGCAGCTTTTCTATTGCTCCCTTTTCGAGTCGCGATACCTGCGCTTGACTGATCCCGATCTCGGCGGCGATCTCCATCTGCGTTCGCCCCTTGTAGAAGCGAAGCGAGATGATGCCCATCTCCCGCTCCGAAAGCTTTGCGAGCGCTTCCTTCAAGGAAATGCTTTCCACAAAGGAGGCATCACCCTCTTCCTCATCTCCAAGCTGATCGATCACGTAAACCGAGTCCTCGCCATCGTTGTAAACCGAGTCGTAGAGCGACATAGGCTCCACGATGGCCTCCATCGCGCGAGCGACCGCCTTTTCCTCCTCGCCGAGCTTTGCCGCGATCTCCGCCGTGGTGGGATCGCGCCCTTCCTTGTGGCAAACCTCCTCGCGCACCTGCAAGGCGCGGTAGGCGAGATCGCGCAGACCTCTGGAAACGCGCAGAGCGTTGTTATCCCTTAAATATCTTCGCACCTCGCCGAGAATCATTGGCACGGCGTAGGTGGAAAAACGAACGTTCAGCTCGGTATTAAAATTATCAATTGCCTTCAGAAGTCCCACGCAACCGACCTGAAACAGATCGTCGATCTGCTCCTTTTTTGAAGAGAAGCGACCGATCACACTGAGCACGAGCCGCAGATTTCCAACGACGAGGGCCTCTCTTGCCGCGGCGCTCCCTTCCTCGTGCACCTGCTTCAGCAGGACCTGCTTTTCCTCCTCGGTGAGAGTTTTGAGTGTCGCGGTGTTCACGCCGCAGATCTCAACCTTTCCTTTTCGCAATGCATTTTCCTCTTTTCCATCGGTAGATGCCGATGAAAAAAGTATTGCCGCGAGCACAAAAAATATGCGCTCGCGGCGATCGGGAAAATATGGTTTTTATGCAAGAGGCTTGCCCTCGCCGTCAAAGAGCGGCAGGGGTGCGAGATAGGTAATGTCTTTTCTTCCGATGGCGTCGCCCTCGGCAAGAACGGCCATACGGCCGACGATATTGCCGCCCGAAAGCTCGACGAGCTTTTCCAGCGCGTGCAGGGATTCGCCCGTGCTGATCACGTCATCCACGATAAGAACGCGCTTACCCTTCATGAATTCGGCGTCCGCACCGTCGATATAAAGCGTTTGTCTTGCCGTCGTGGTGATGGACTGCACCTCGCATTCGACGATGTCCTTCATATAAAGCTTCTTCGCCTTGCGTGCAAGCACGTAGCGATTTCTTCCGCTCTCGCGGCACATGGCGTGAATGAGGGGAATGCCCTTCGATTCCGCGGTGATCATCACGTCGTGCTCGGGCGCTTTTTCGTACAACGCCTTTGCGCAGCACTCGGTCAGCTCCACGTCACCAAAAAGGACGAATGCGCCGATGTAAAGATTTTCTCCGATAGGGCAGAGAGGCAGATCTCTCGTAAGCCCTGCAACCTTTAAATTGTATACCATGATCCAATTCTCCTATGATAGAAGTTTTACAAGATTAGTATACAACATTCTTTGCCTTTTTGCAAGGCTTACAAAGAAAAATCTGCCAAAGAAGTCAGAAATTCTCAAGCGTAAAAATCATGGTGTCCGATCGTGAAGCGATAGGGGCGGTTGCTTGGCACCCACGTGGAGACCGAAAGGCGCGGCTCAAGGAAGAAAAGGATCTCGCTCGAAACGCTGTAGCCCTCGAGGCAGATCTTCGCCGCCGTTACCGACGCGGCGTATGGCTCGCGGTAAATGCTTCCGTTCAGAACCGGGCTGAACTGCACGCCGTAGCGGCGGTCAAAGATCACGCCGTAGATCGTGCTCGGATAGTGCGGCGAGCGCATGCGGTTTAATACCACGTTGCCCACGGCGATCTGCCCGAGAAGCGGCTCGCCTTGGCTCTCGGCGCTGATGATGCGGGAAAGCCAGTAGAGGGAATCCTTGTTGTAATAGTGCTCCCCGGGGATCAGATAATTTTCCTCACCAAAGAGAGAAACGCTTCGCGTCCCCTCATCCCATAAAAGGGAAACGCCCATCACCTTGGCCGCCGTTCGGATGGGAAGATACATTCTTCCGTCGCTCATCACCACGGCGGGCGTTAAGGTATAAAGCGCGCGGCTGTTGGCGTAGATCACGTGGCTTCCGTCACGCACCAGCATGGAAAGCCCCGTGTCTTCCACGGTTGCTTCGCGCAGGGCGGCGTTGTAAGTAATACTTGCATCGGTGAGCGCCTCGGTGAAGCTACGCAGGGGTATGTAGGTCGTTTCATGGATGAGAAGACCGCCTCCCGCGATCTCGGTGCCGTTCAGGCGGATCGGCACGCGTGCGTAGCTTTGCACGTTTTTGTCACGGACGGTTTTGGGGGTAAGCTCCGTCCTTTTTCCTGCGGCGGCGCTTGGGATCGCCGTCAGCATAAGGAAGGTCAGGCAAAAAAAGAGCCCTAAAAATTTTTCAAATGCTTTCTTCATAAATCTCCTTTCTTTTAAAGGGTAGGGGCGTGCGGAAAGGCTCAGCCGCAAAGCGCGATCGGCGCTTTTTGCCCATGGAAAAATACTACCATGCATTCGGAAAAATTGCAAGGAACAAGATTTGGTAAGAAAGGGGCGGATTGCCAAGCAATAAAAAACGCTACCGAAGGCTTTTGCCCTCGGTAGCGAGAAAATCATTTTTAAAATTATTCTTTGGTTGCTTCTTCCGAAACGGCTTCTTCAAGATCGTCAACTGCGTTCTTCTTGTAGAAGATCGCGCCAACGCCCATGATCACTGCAAATACGATGAGGTAGAAGAGGATCGGGAAGGAGAAGGTGCCTGCTGCTTTAGCGGCCTTGAAGGGAGTTACGCCGTGTGCCCAGAATGCGGCGAATACCATGAAGGTCGAAGCAACGGTTGCGAGAATGGGCATAACGAGGTTGCGGAACTTGTCCTCCTTGCCATGCTTGATCGCAAACATGATGAATACGGGGATATAGAATGCATAGATCGTAACGATCGGAATTTCGGAGGAGTCGAAGGTGAAGAGACCGAAGATGCTGCTTGTCAGGTTTGCACCGTAGAAGTAGAAAAGCCATGCGCCGCAAACGAGAAGGCCGATCCAAGCGGAGTTGGAGGGCATGTTGGTGGTGGGGCTGATCTCAGCCATAACGTCGGGGCGGGGACCCTGACGGCGAGCACCCATTGCATACATACCGCGAGAGCAGCCGACGGTCAGACCGTTCAGCGTACCAAGGCAGGAAATAACAACGAAGAGGTTCAGCACGGTTGCGCCGGCGTTACCGAACAGGCCCTTGAAGCCAACGGTTGCGCCGTTCTTCATCAGGGACTCAACGGGTGCCGCACCTGCAAGACCGATGAAGTAAAGAACATAGATAGCAACGATGACGATACCGCCGAGAAGAAGCGCGAGGGGAAGGTTGCGCTTCGCGTTCTTCAGCTCTGCGTTGATGGAGGTTGCAACGATCCAGCCCTCGTAAGCGAATACGGTTGCGATGATTGCCGCGAAAAGACCGCTGCCGCCCTGCACGTCCGAAACGATCGCGCCGGAGAATGCCTCAACGGTGTTGCCGTTAATAAGACCTGCAACAGTACCGACGATAGCAACCAGCGTCAGAGGTACGAGCTTGATTGCCGTGGTGCTGACCTGGAATTTGCCCGCAAGCTTCGGAGCAAGCGCGTTCATAGCGAAGATAGCGCAGAGGTAGAAGGCTGCAAGAGAGAGGCAAAGACCGCTGGCGATCAGGTCGTCATTACCGGTGAAGAGCACGAGCGTGTAGCGAGCGGATACCCATGCAAGCACGCTGGTCATACCGGGATAGTAGATGGTGATCATAAACCAGGAAAGGAAATATGCATATCCCTTACCGCAGGTAGCCTCGGCGTAGTCAACCACGCCGTTTACCTTTTGGAACTTCATAGCGAAGCCCGCAAAGGTGATCGCGCAAATGATCATGATTGCGCCGCCGATGATCCATGCAAGGATACCAACAGCCAGGTTGCCGTTCGTTGCGTTCAGGATGTTTTGACCCTTGAAGAACACACCCGAACCGATTACGATACCGATAACCATTGCAATGGCGGTTAACAGACCGTATTTTTGTGTAAGTTTCTGATTCTGTTCCATTTTGTTTCTCCTAAAATTATTTATAAAAAATTCTCTCGGAATAAAGAGACAAGGAAAAAAAGGAAGGGGATTGCCAAAAAATTAACCAAATGTTAGTCGATATACAAAAAGAAATTGTTCACAATTTGTTTAAAACAACGAAAAAAGAACAACCCTTCATCCGCAGATAAACAAAATAGACACCCATTCTCGGGTGTCTATTTTACTTGAAAAGTGGTGACTCGTACGGGAATCGAACCCATGTTTCAGCCTTGAGAGGGCCGTGTCTTAGCCGCTTGACCAACGAGCCAAATTTCCTTTGCCCGATTATTCTATCACAACTTTTGAGATTTGTCAACCCCTTTTGAAAATATTTTCTTTGATTTTTTTGAAATTTGTTGATTTTCCGCTGAAAGAATGTTACAATGGAAGGGAAATTAAGAAAATGTTCCAAAAAATGCTTTGTTATATAATAAGGAGAAAAACGAAATGGATATGAATGCCCTGAACCCCGACGTGCGCGCCGTGTTGCTTTTGGATAAGGCGATCGCGCAGGCGGAAAGCCGCTTTCCCGAGGCAAGAGCCGTATTCGTGCTTTCGGGAGATCTCGCCATCGAATGTGCGGGAGAGGTAACGCACATGCGCCCGGGCGCTTTTTGCTATCTGCCGCCGTTTTGCTCCTTTGCCGCGAAATCCAAGCACGTGCGCGCGGTGGTCGTGCGCTTTCTTCCCGAGTACGGAAAAGAGCCTGTGGAAGAGACGCGCGGTGCTCTCTTCGTCGAGGATATGGCGGGGGAGAGAGAGACCTTCCTTCGGATGTGCGATATTTATAATTCCTCCGCATCGGATCGCCTTCCCAGGCTTTCTGCCATGCTGAAGCTTCTTTTGCTCGGTGCGCTTGCTACCGATGGGGAAGACGCGCTTCCCGCGGCGATGGCGGCGAATCTTGATTCCTACATCCGAGATAATATGGCGGACGATATTTCGAATACCGAGCTTGGCGCGGTGTTTGGCTATCATCCCTTCTACGTCAGCCAGATGCTCAAAAAGAAGCTCGGCATCACCCTGAAGCAGTACGTGATCGCCTACCGCCTTCGCACCGCGTGCAGTTTGCTTTTAACAACCGAGAAGACGACGGCGGAGATCGCGGAGCTCACGGGATTTACGGATGCTTCCTATTTTACCAAAACCTTCAAGTCAACCTATGGGCAAACGCCGAAGGATTATCGCAACGAGCATAAGATAGATACACTCTGATTGAAAATAAAACTTTGCATTTAAGGACTGCTTATGAAGAAAAACGAGATCGTACGCCTCGAGATTGAGGATTTGAATAATTTGGGCTTCGGCGTTTCGCACGTAGACGGAAAGGTCGTTTTCGTTGGCGGCTGCGTTATGGGCGACGTTGTGGAAGCGCAGATCATCAAGGTGAACGCATCCTACTGCGTTGCCATTATAAAAAAACTCCTCTCTCCCTCTCCTCTGCGCACCGAGGGCAGATGTCCTTACCCCGCTTGCACGGCGTGTGCCTATAAAAATATCGGCTATGCGCATGAGAAAAAAACGAAGGAGGCAAACGTGCGCGCCACCTTCAAGAAGGCGGGACTTGCGGATATCACCGTTTTGCCCGTTCTTTCCACGGACGTGACGGAGGGCTATCGCAATAAGGCGCAGTACCCCGTGGGGCTTGACCGCGACGGGAATTTCGTTTTCGGCTTTTATGCGCCGAAGAGCCATACCGTCAAGGAAGCGGCCGCTTGTCCGCTTCAGCCCTCCGTCTTTGCCGAGATCCTCGAATTCTTGCGCGTGTTTTTCAAAAAGCATTCCTATTCCGTGTACGATGAAAAGAGCGGCGATGGGCTTCTTCGCCACGTGTATCTGCGCAGAGCCGAGCAGAGCGGCGAGATCCTTCTCACCTTGGTGGTAAACGGATCGAAGATCCCTGCCGAGGATGCGCTCGTCCGCGAGCTGACGGCGGCGTTCCCCGCCCTTGTCGGCATTCTTTTGAATGAGAACTGTGAGGATACCAACGTGATCCTCTCGGATACCTATCGCACGCTTTACGGCAAAAATTATATCACGGATACGCTCTCGGGCGTAACGCTTGAGATTGCCGCAAGCGCCTTTTATCAGGTCAACCGCCGCGGCGCGGAGCTTCTCTACGGAGAGGCGAAAAAGCTCGCAGGCCTCAGAAAGAGTGATCTTCTTCTGGATCTTTATTGCGGCACGGGTGCGATCGGCCTCTCGATGGCGAGGGAGGTGCGCGAGCTGATCGGCATCGAGATCGTTGCCGATGCGGTGGAATGTGCCAAGCGCAACGCCGCCGCCTCCGGGATCGAAAATGCTTCCTTCTTCGTTGGCGATGCCGCCGATGCGGAGAAAATTTTGGAAAACGCCGAGCGTGCGCGCGGCGAAAAGCTCCGCCCCGACGTCGTGATCCTTGATCCGCCGCGCAAGGGCTGTGACAGCCGCCTCCTTTCCTTCGTTGCTTCTCTTTCTCCCCGAACGGTCGTCTACGTTTCCTGCAATCCCGATACGCTTGCGCGCGATATGGCAATTCTTGCTCCTCTTGGTTACACAAGCGACCGCGTTCAGCCGGTGGATATGTTCCCGGGGACGGGACACGTGGAAAGTTTAGCTTGTCTGATGAAGCAGACAAGCTAAAGCGATATAAATCCTCACGGATTTGCGATATGCTTTTGCAAAGCAAAACCGCGATATGCCTGCGGCACGATATGCCGCGAACTGCGCGGCGTGAGGATTTATATTCGCGTACTTTCCACCACATTCGCCAAAGGCGAATATATCGCTATCTCGCATCGCGAGATAATATCGCATTTGCGAAGCAAATATATCGCGCACCGAAGGTGCATATCGCGTGAGCGAAGCGAACATAAAAGAGGTAAATATCAGGCACGTGAGCGCACTGTGTGCGCAAGGTCGCGGGGATTTATAGGTAGCGTGCTTTCCACCACATTCGCCTAGGGCGAATATATCGCTATCTCGCATCGCGAGATAATATCGCATTTGCGAAGCAAATATATC
>JAZQTA010000008.1:0-27656 GCA_045630385.1 Eubacteriales bacterium
GCATTCTCTCTGGCAACGGTAACCGCAACGGGGTCTATATCATAAGCAAAGCACTCCTTTGCACCGAGCTTCGATGCACATATCGAGAGTATTCCCGAGCCCGTTCCAACGTCGAGAACCCGCTCTCCGCCCGTTATTTCATCCTGCATCATCTTCATGACGAGTCTTGTCGTTTCGTGCGTTCCGGTGCCGAATGCCATGCCGGGATCCATTCTTACGATAACCTCGCCCTCTGCGGGAGTGTATTCCTCCCATGCGGGAACGATAGTAACCTTTCCGAGCGGAATGGGCTTATAATACTGCTTCCAGCTCTCGCTCCAATCCTCCTCACGCATACCCTCTGCGCTTATCTCCGCTTTAACACCGAGCGCATCGAGCCTTTCGGTCAGCTGCGAGCGATACTCGAAAAGATTTTTCTCCTCGGGAACGAATATAGAAACTCTTACGGTTTCCTTATCCGCGTTGAGTATAGACTCGTCAACGAGATCACCGTACATTCCGTTAAGAGTAAAATCGGAATAATCCTCTATCATCAGCCCGTTATCGAGCATGCTCATTACCGCAGAGATCTCTTCCAAATCCTTTACGTTACCCTTTACCGTCAGCTTCGTCCAGCTTCCCGCCATGTCTTAAACACCTCCATAGATGCATTTTTGTCAATATTTATTTGCTTTATAAGCTCTTCCTTGGAAGAAAAGATTTTTTCATCCCTTAACCTTTTGAGAAATTTAACTTCGATCTTCTCGCCGTAAAGATTGCCGGAAAACTCGCAAAGATGCGTTTCCGCATGTACGAGTCTCTCCCCGAAGGTCGGGCAGGTGCCCACGTTCGTCACAGAGGGAAAATCCCCCTCGACCGTGTGCGCCACGGTGGCGTAAACGCCGTTCGGCAGGAGTGCTCTGCCCTCGGGGATCGGAAGATTCACCGTAGGAAACCCCAGCGTGCGGCCGCGGCCGTCTCCGCTCTCCACCGCGCCCGAAAGGGCGTACGGCTCTCCGAGCAGCTCTGCGGCTCGCTCCATCTCGCCTTTTTGAAGATGCACGCGGATCGCACTCGAGGAAAGCAGCTCTCCATCGGCATACAGAGGATCAAGCACGAGATTTTCTCTGCCGATCTCCTTCATATAGCGCACGAGTGCCTGCGCATCTCCCGCCGCGCCGTGACCGAAGCGGTAATTGAAGCCGCAAACCGATACCGCGGCACGAAGCTGCTCCGCAAGGCAGGTTTTCGCAAATTCCTCCGCCGAAATATCCGAAACGGCAGAAAGCGCGCACGTATAAACGAAATCCACGCCAAGCGAGGAAAGAAGTGCGAGCTTTTTTTCCGTGCCGTACAAGCGCTCTGCGCCGCGCTTGATATTTTCATCCTCCGCAGGGAAGGTAAATACGGAAAGAGGGATCCCGAGCGCATCCGCCTTTTCTCTTGCCAAACGCAAAAGGGCGCGATGCCCAAGATGCACACCGTCAAAAAATCCGAGCGCAACGACGGACGGGCATGGTGCCGCGACCTGCCCAGGGCAATAAGTAATCAGCTGCATGGCCTTCCTCCTTCCAAAAGATACGGCTTTTATTTTATCATATTATTTTGAAATTGTCAATCCTATCTCCTTTTTTTATGAACGCGCGTAAAAATATTTGACAAACGCATGCGTATATGGTACAATGAGAAGAAAACAAAAAACAGGAGCTATCTATGAACGGTAAACTAAACGTCAAACGAACGATCCTCGTCGGCTTCGCCTTCTTTCTCATCTCCGCCTTCTGGCAGTCCTACGACAAGATCGTTCCTCTGATCCTTACGCAACGCTTCGGCATGAACCAAACGGTTTCGGGCATTATCATGTCGCTCGATAATGTATTCGCCGTATTTATGCTTCCCATCTTCGGCGCACTTTCGGATAAGGTCAGCACCAAATACGGAAGACGCACACCGTTTATCCTTCTCGGCACGGTGATCGCGGTCGTCTTCTACGTCTTCCTCAGCATCGCACCCTCGCTCTGGCTCTTTATCCTGCTTTTGCTTGCCACGCTGATTTCAATGGCGACCTTCCGCTCTCCCGCCGTGGCTCTGGTGCCCGACGTTACCGAAAAGCCTCTGCGCTCCAAGCGCAACGCCGTGATCAACCTGATGGGAACGGCAGGCGGCATCTCGGTGCTCGCCGTGGGCCTCGTGATCAAGACCGGTGAGGCACATGCGGAAAACTATCCGATTTACGTTGCCACCGTTTGCTTTATTATGATCGCGGCGCTCACCGTCTTTCTTCTGACGGTGAAGGAGGTGCCGTGGGCACAGGAGGCGGATGCGCACAACCGTGCGCTGGAGGCTAGTGCCCCCACCAAGGAAAACGCCTCGGAGACTGTAATAAAGCACACGCTCTCGAAAGAGGAATTTTTCTCGCTTTGCCTGATCCTTGCATCCGTAGCCCTTTGGTTTACGGGCTATAACGCCGTCACCTCGAAATTTTCCGTATACGTGGAGGCCGTTCTTCCTCCGCGTGACGCCGTTACCGGCGCGGTCCTCGGCGATCCCGTGGTTTCCTACGACCTTGCGCTGATCATCGCGCAGATCGCCGCGATCATCACCTATATCCCCGTCGGCCTGATCGCCTCCCGCATCGGCCGCAAAAAGAGCATTCTCGCGGGCATCGTGATGCTGAGCGTAGCCTTCGGCTTTGCCGGATTGATCAACGCAAGCACGCCTCCCATCCCCATGTATCTTCTCTTTGCGCTTGCGGGCATCGGCTGGGCAACCATCAACGTCAACTCCTTCCCCATGGTCGTTGAGCTGGCGACCGGAAGCGACGTCGGCAAATACACCGGCTACTATTACACCGCATCCATGTCCGCCCAGATCATCACGCCCATTCTTTCGGGCTTCCTTGTAGATAAGCTTGGCTGGGGTATTTTCTTCCCCTACGCCGCTATCTTTGCCGCGCTCTCCTTCGTCACGATGCTCTTCGTAAAGCACGGTGACGCAAAGCCGGAAAAGAAGGGTTCTCTGCTCGAGCACCTGGATACGGACGATTAAATAAAAATACACCGTCGCACCTCTGCGACCGTACGGAGATCTATATGTATTGGTATACAATTGTCACCATTTTCGTATTTTGCATTCTTTCGCTTCTGATCGCCTACGCGGCCCTGACCTTCCCCGGAAAGCGCCGCCCGATCTCACCCGACCTTCTCGGCGCACAATACGCGCATCGCGGTCTGCACGATGCCGCACACGCGGAGAACTCGCTTTCCGCCTTCCGTCTTGCTGTGGAAAACGGCTACGGCATTGAGCTGGACGTCCGTCTCTCGAAGGACGGTACGCTCGTCGTGTTCCACGATGATACGCTGGAGCGCGTTTGCGGCGTGGAGGGCAGCGTGATCGACTTCACGGTCGAGGAGCTTGCCGCCATGCGCCTTGCAGGCACGGAGGAGGGCATCCCCACCCTTCGCGAGGTTCTCGACCTCGTGGATGGGCGCGTACCGCTTCTCGTGGAGATCAAGGAAAGCGCAAAGGACAGCGCGGTCAGCCGCGCCACCGCCGAAATGCTGAAGAGCTACGGCGGACCTCTTCTGATCGAATCCTTCAACCCCCTCTCGCTCGCTCGCATCAAGGAGCTTTTGCCCACCGTGGCACGCGGCCTTCTCTGCGATCACTACACGAAAAAGCCCGAATTCAAAAAGCCGACCTACCACCTTCTGCAATGGTTCCTTCTGAACTTCAAGGCGAAGCCGGATTTTTACGCATACAACTATCAAAGCCGTACCTATCTTCCCTTCCGTTTGGTTCGTATGCTGCATAAGCGTCCCACGCTTGCGTGGACGGTGCGCACGCAGCTCGACAAGGAGATCTGCCGCGAAAGCGGATTCTCCTCCATTATTTTCGAAGACTTCATTCCCAAGGAAGACAATCTATGAGACTTCAACTTGTTGCCACCTGTCTCTTCGGGCTTGAGCACCTGCTCGGCGAGGAGATCGACGCGCTCGGATACGAGCGCATCAGCACGATCGACGGCCGTGTCACCTTTCTTGCAGACGAGGAGGGACTTGCGCTCTCCAACGTATTTCTCCGCTTCGCAGAGCGCATCTTTATCAAGCTTGGCTCCTTTGAGGTGCACAGCTTCGACGATCTTTTTGAGGGAACGAAAGCGCTTTCTTGGTCAACCTTTATTGGCAAAAACGATGCATTCCCCGTCAAGGGGCACTCGATCAAATCCTGTCTTACCTCTATTCCCGACTGTCAGGCTATTGTGAAAAAGGCCGTGGTGGATTCGCTTTCCGCCGTCTACGGCATTGCGCGGTTTCCCGAAGAGGGCGCAAAGCATCAGATCGAATTTTTCATTCTCAACAATGAAGCGACCTTGATGATCGACACCTCGGGCACGCCCCTGCATAAGCGCGGCTACCGCTACGAGGCCAACGATGCTCCCATTCGCGAAACGCTTGCCGCCGCGATCGCAAAAACGGCGCGCCCGCGCGAAGACGTCCTTTTCTGGGATCCCATGTGCGGCAGCGGAACGATCGCCATTGAGGCCGCCATGATCATGAACAACGTTGCCCCCGGCAAGCGCCGCCGCTTCGCCGCCGAGCAGTTCCCGTGGCTGGATAAGCGCTATTTTGCCGATGCCAGAGAGGAAGCGATCGCAAATGAGATCCGCTCCCCCTTCGAGGTCTACGCCTCGGACATCGATGACCGCGCCGTCGCTCTCACCATTCAGAACGCCAAGGGTGCGGGCGTGAACCACGCCATCCGCGTGATGCGCGAGGATTGCCGCCGCATCAGCGCCCCCGGTCGCCGCGGCACGATCGTCACCAACCCGCCCTACGGCGAGCGCCTTGGCACGCGCGAGGAGGTCGAGCGGCTTTACCGCGATATGGGACGGCATTTTCGCTCGCTTGCTCCCTGGCAGGTCTACGTTATCACCTCGCACGAGGGCTTCGAGCGCTTCTACGGCAAAAAGGCCGACAAGGTGCGTAAGCTCTATAACGGCATGCTTCCCTGTTACCTCTATCAGTTCTTCAAGAACGACAAGCCCTTTGAGAAGAAAAAGCTTTAATATTTTTTATTTAAAGAGCGAGGATGCAAAAAGCGCATCCTCGCTCAAATTTATATGCTTGTGTCAAGTCTGACTTGACGAAGTCAAGAAAAAAGTCGCTTTACTTTCTCCCTTTTCCATGGTATAATATAGGAAAACAGCGCGGCACAAGAAATAAAAAGCGCATGCAAAGCGAGGAAGCAGAGATGGCAAGCACTCTTGCGAAGAAAAAAATAGACACCACCGAAGGCCCGATCTTTTCGAAGATGGTGTATTTCGTCATTCCTCTGATACTGACGAACCTGATACAACAGCTCTATACCGTTGCCGACAATATGGTCGTCGGCAATTTTTCAAGCAGCGCGACGGCTTTGGGCGCCATTGGCTCCTCCAGCGCCTTCGTTGCTTTTTTGACCGCGCTTTTCGCGGGCTTTTCCGTCGGTGCGGCGGCCGTGGTTGCTCACGATTTCGGAGCAAGAGATAAGGACGCGCTCTCAAAAAGCACGCACACCTCGCTTCTGCTCTCACTCTCCGTCGGCTTTTTCGTCGGCGCGATCGGCTTTGTTTTTGCCCGACCGATCCTCACCGCGCTGAACACCAAGCCGCAGTTTTTGAGCGATGCCGTTCTGTACACGAAGATCCGTTGTATCGGTCTTCCGTTCGTGGCGCTTTACAACGCCGCCGCGGCGATCCTGCGCTCAGTGGGCGACTCCAAAACGCCGCTTTATATCCTCACTGCCAGCGGTCTTGCCAACGTGCTTTTAAACCTTGTATTCGTCATCTGCTTCGGCATGGGTGCAAACGGCGTGGCATACGCGACGCTTGCCTCACAGATACTTTCGGTCGTTTTCGCCATTGCGGTACTGTGCAAGCGGAGCGGCGAGGCGTACGCGCTTAAAATTTCGCAGCTGCATATCGACAAGATTGCCGCAGGGCGCATTCTGAAATTCGCCATTCCCGGCACGATCCAAAGCTCGGTGGCGCATATCATGAACGTATTCATTGCCGCCGCGGCCAATATCTTCGCGGGCGAGATCATCGAGGCGCGAACCGTTGCCTCCAATATTGACACCATCCTCTCCACCATTCTCGCCACCTATGCACACGTCACGATCACCTTCACCGGGCAAAACCGCGGTGCAAAAAAGCCCGAAAGAATCAAAAAATCCCTCTTCTACGCAATCCTCCAATCCGTTACGATCGCATGCGTGATCGGGCAAGCGCTCCTTCTTTTGCGCACGTCGCTGATCGGACTTTTCGTGAACGAATCGGTCTACAATATCGAACAGATCACAAAGCACGCTACCACGATCATGAGCATCATTCTCCCCTCCTACATCATCGCCGCCGTGACCAACTCTCTCGCCGGCTTCATCAAGGGACTCGGGCACTCCTTGCCCACGATGCTGATCTCCATTTTTGATATGGGCATCGTCCGCGCGATCTGGATCTTCGCGCTCTTTCCCCTCTGTCCCACGCTCGGCTTCCTTTATTACATTTATCCCGTGTCCTGGGGCATGAACCTGATCTGTTACGGCACGGTCTCCTTCATTCTTTGGAAAAAGCAAAAAGCCCGCCTCGAAAAAGAGAAAGAAAAAGCGGCCAAAGCCGTTTCACCATCTTAGCACCAAGCTCGATTTCACGCCCGCATCCGCGGGCGTTTTCTTTTCCTCTTATTTTTCTTCGCGTTTTCCTTCGCGCCCACGCGCAAAAAATATCTGTTGCATTTTCCGCGAAACTGTGCTATAATGGCGTTGCGACACAATTCAATACAAGATCCGAGCATAGGGTGGTACTATACCAATTCGTACCCCCATCTTTTCTTATGATTGGTAAAAGAATTGTGTCGCAGCAATGTGGAGCGTACTTTTGGGATGCGCTCGCTTTGCGGGCGCATTTTTAATTTAATAAGGAGAGAAACAATGAAAAAGCTTTTTACAATTTTCATGCTGCTCCTTGTGCTGACGCTGACACTCACGGCATGTAGCTTTAACGGCGGCAATCAAGGAACAAATCTGCCGGATGAAGAAAAAAACGAAGAAGAAACACCCATTCCGGACTTTGATCCGAATCAAGTCAGCTTCGAAACTGCCTATGCCAAGGCGCAAAGCCTCGGCTTTACCGGAACGCTGCAGGAATTTATTGAGCTGATCAGCGGAAAAAACGGTGAGAACGGCAAGGATGGCTTGGGTATTGCAAATACGCTTGTGAATAAAGATGGGAACTTGATTATTTATTATACGGATGGAACATGGGTGAATTGCGGCAAGGTCGTCGGCGAAGACGGAAAAGATGGCACTCCCGGCAAAGACGGTCAAACGCCTACCCTCTCCATCAACGCAGACGGCTATTGGGTGATCAATGGCGTTGTGACCGAGCATAAAGCAATTGGGCAAAACGGAGAAAAGGGCGAAAGTGGCCTCTCCATTCAAAGCATCGCGTTTGACGATCACGGTAGACTTATAATCACAATGTCGGACGGTACAATGCTTGATCCAATCTCGATTGGCAACAAACAAGAATACACGCACAGTTACGATGAATGGATTGCGTTTCGTGGCGGTGATTGTTCTAACCGTATCTACTACGCGATTTGTTCTGAATGCAACGAGCTCACTTGGAAGCACGGCACCTTTAACGACCACTCCTTTACCACTCAAACCATACCTCCCACCTGCGTTGACGACGGCTACGATCTTGCCACCTGCATTCATTGCAATCATCAAATAACGAGCTCGCCAACAGATGCCATCGGTCACGATTGGCTTGCAGAGATCGAGACGGTTCCCCCCACTTGCGGCGATCAGGGGTACGATATTCGCACCTGCGCTGTTTGCTCCGAAACTGAAAAAATCAATTACAAGGATGCAACAGGCAACCATTCTTGGAGTTTACGCTCGGATGCAGAATATTGGACGGGATCCGAGCCTTGCCATCATTACGAGACCTGTGCGGTTTGTCTTCAAACCCAAAACAAAGCTGCCTGTACGGCAGATACAACAAATCATTGCACCGTTTGCGAAAATATTATCCCTACCTACGGTTATCAGTATGAAATATCCGACGATAACACGTATGCAATTTTCACAGGTCGGATAGATTTTTTACCCGAGTTAGAGCAAAAACCTCAAACCACCGTCATTTCTGATAATTATTGCGGTCTCCCCGTAACAAGCGTAAGGGAAGATGCCCTTTTTTACCAAGAGACAACAACTCTCATTCTTCCCTTCACAATTACGCATTTTCCAAGTTCCCTCTTTGACTACTATTATTGTATCGTAGATGAAAAGAATTCCCTCTTCTGCAGCGTGAATGGCATTCTTTATTCCAAAGATATGACGACCTTACTCCATCTTCCTGCATCAATCACGGAATTCACCATTCCCGCCTCGGTTACAACCCTTGCCGATAATGCGTTGCACACTAACTTAGAGTCGCTTTCTTTCGCCGGCAACGGAATTTCGGAGTTGAAACTTAATGGGTATAAAAAACTGGAAACTCTCGTTGTTCCGGAAGGGGTACAACGCCTAACTTTAACAGACTTTGTTCCAAAAATTCTCCACTTACCATCCACTTTACAAGAAGTTCGCTGCTGGGGCTATTATGAATTTTATATTCTATCCGAACTGCACATCAATATGGAGATCGGGAAATTTGTTGAATGTATGAAGGACTGCGGATGGGTACAGGACCACTGGCTCTTTGGTGTTTCTCTATACATAAAAGGAGAAAAAATTGACGAACTTATTATCCCTGCCGATTGTGCAGTGATAAATGATATGTTCAGTGGTTTAGACGTGGACCGTGTCATTGTTGAAGAAGGAGTAACGCACGTAGATTTGGGCGCCTTCAGTTGCATATACAATATTGATATCTACCTTCCCAAAAGCATGGTTTCCTACGACATAGGACATCACCTCGCCGGATGCACAGTTTACACGTATTTTCTTCTCGTCAATGAATACGAAAACTATGAGTTGGATTTTACGCAATATCTAATCTCCGAAACTCCCCCAGCTGAACCCGACAACTCCTGATACTATGCCAAAACGGCCGAATAGCCATTTGGTAAGGTAAATCAAACCAATTTTTAAGGCTGAAAGCCCCTTTTTCGGGACTTTCAGCCTCTTTTCATATTTACAATTTCGACCTATAATACCAAATTCTCGTTCAAATCCGCGCAAGCCTTTCATATATCTCGGGAATGCTTTTACTAACCGTTTCATACACGATATTGAAATCAACCTCACCATAATCATGCACGATGCGGTTGCGCATACCCTTGATTGCCTGCCACGGTATGTTCTTATGCACATCCTTAAACGCTTGTGTCAGCTTTGTGGAGTTTTCAGAAATTTGAATCAAGCGAAAAAGTGCCGAGTCGCAAAGCACCTCGTTTTCCGCTAACTGCTCATACGATACCCCCTTCGTTTTCTCCATCACGAAACGGATATCTTTCAACATCTTTTTCACGTAATACGCATCATCCTTCACATTATCCATAGATCTTAATCCCGTCCTTCAATATTTCGCAAGTAAGCGCGAGGTTGTTTTCCAGTTGCTTTTGATCTAATACGTCTACTTTTTTCTTCAGCTTCTCTCGAAGCGTTTCCACCAATCCAAAAAAATCAATGCCGAACAAGGACGTATGCACGAGCAGATCAACGTCGCTTTTCGCGGTTGCTTTCCCCTTTGCATAAGAACCGAAAAGATAACAGAATTCAACGGGATAGGTCTCAAAAACGCCGATGCAAGCCTCTTTGATCTGCTCTATACTCAAAACGCCGGTTTCTTCGTCCACATAGCCGTAAGAGCGAAGCGTTTCCAACATATATTTATATTTCATTCCCGTTTGCTTTTTTGGATCGTTTTCATAATTGCAATACGTTCTAAGCGGCATTCCTATAAAGCTTGCCGCTTGCAGCTGCGTGATCCCTTTATTTTTTCTCAATTCACGGAGTGTCATATCATCACCTCAAATATATTATAGCACTATTCTTCAAAATACGCAATAGTTTTATGCAATTTTTGCATATTATTTTTTTGAATAACATGTATTTTTTGCATATTTTCGTTGCATGTTTTGAGTTTTGCGCCATAAAATACAGTTTTTTTACATCTCTGTGCCGAAACGAGCGGAGAGCATTGCACAAAAGCGGAATTGAAAAACCGAAAAAATGCAAGATATTCCCCCAAATTTCAAAATAGGTCTTGATTTTTCCCGCAAAAAAGTGTAGAATAGATTATGTATGAAAATAAAAAAAACAAGGAGAACTAAAATGGCACTTGTAACAACCAAGGAAATGTTCAAGAAGGCTTACGAGGGTGGCTACGCCATCGGCGCCTTCAACATTAACAATATGGAGATCATCCAGGCGATCACCGAGGCAGCAGCGGAAGAAAAGTCTCCCGTCATCCTGCAGGTTTCCGCAGGCGCAAGAAAGTATGCAAAGCATGCATACCTTATGGCACTTGCAAAGGCGGCTGTTGAAGATAGCGGCATCGACCTCGCGCTCCACCTCGACCACGGCGCAGATTTCGACGTTTGTAAGTCCTGCATCGACGGCGGCTTCACCTCCGTTATGATCGACGGCTCGCACCACTCCTTCGAGGACAACATTGCTCTCACGAAGAAGGTCGTTGAGTATGCGCATGCACGCGGCGTTGTCGTAGAGGGTGAGCTCGGCGTTCTTGCCGGCGTTGAGGATGACGTTGTGGCAGAGCATTCCTCTTACACCAAGCCCGAGGAGGTTGAGGAGTTCGTAACCAGAACCGGCGTTGACTCTCTCGCGATCTCCATCGGTACCTCCCACGGCGCATATAAGTTCACTGCAAAGCAGTGCACCAGAAACGAGCACGGCGTTCTCGTTCCTCCGCCTCTTCGCTTCGACATTCTCGAAGAGGTTGGCAAGAGACTTCCCGGCTTCCCCATCGTTCTTCACGGCGCATCCAGCGTAGCGCATGAGTGCGTTTCCGAGATCAACGCTCTGGGCGGCAAGCTTCCCGATGCCGTTGGTATTCCCGAGGAGCAGCTTCGCAAGGCCGCAAAGATGGCAGTCTGCAAGATCAACATCGACTCCGATATCCGTCTTGCCATGACCGCAGGCATCCGCCGCGTATTCGCTGAAAAGCCCGAAGCCTTCGATCCCAGAGAATATCTCAAGGTTGCAAGAGCCGAGGTTAAGAAGATGGTTAGCCACAAGATCGTGAACGTTCTCGGCTCCAAGGGCACGCTGTAATTTCATAAATCAAAAAATACCGATCGGCATTGATATGCACCCCCAAAAGCCAAGCGCTTTTGGAGGTGCATATTTTTTATAATGAATAACATTACGCAAAGTATTTTCCGAAAAGCCTTCTTACAATAATCTCCCGAGCTTATTCATCATCTCCTTCTTATGCTCCGTCAGAGAGTGGGCGTAGCGGTTCAGCGTTATCGTAGGGCTCTTGTGGCCGAGTATTTCGGAAAGCGTTTTAACATCCATACCGCATTCCAGAGCGCGAGTTGCGAAGGTATGGCGGAGAGAATGAAAGCCCTTGTGTGACATGTCGAGCTTTCTCTGCAAGGTAGCAAATGTGCGTTGATAAGATCTGATTAAAATCGGTTTTTCGCCATTCGATACGATGTATATCGAGTGGCTTTTTCTTTTTGCTTCACGGAGCAACGGCATGAACTGCCGAGGGAGAGGGATCGTTCGAATGGACGATTGCGTTTTTGGTATATCTATAATTCTTGCAAACACGCCATCCTGATTTTTACCGTCGTGGCAGGTCTTATTGATTTTGATTTCGCCCTTTGCAAAATCAACGTCCGACCATTCAAGCGCGAGAAGCTCTCCTATTCGTAATCCTGTGTACAGGCAGAGAAAAACGCCGAACAGCTTCTGCTTATCGCCATTGATAATATACTGCTCTATTTTCTTTTGCTCGCACACCGAAAAGCATTCGATCTTTTTTTCCTGTAGCTTGGGGCGTTTGATCTTATCCCCCACGTATTCGCTGATAATTCCAATCGAATACGCCGTTTTCATGCTGCTTTGTATTACGGTGATAATCGCATTGACCGAATTGGCAGACAAGCCCTTCCCCGTTCTCAAATTTCCGTTTTTCAAAAGCTCCGTTACGTAGCATTGAAGCGCGTATGAGGTAATTTCGGATAAATCCAACGCGCCAAGCTTCGGAGCTATGTGTCGCTCTGCAATTTCCTTGTACCGAGCATAAGTCCGCCTTTTTACCGATGGCTGCACGTAGTTTTCAAGCCAATTTGTTAGCCATTCCTTGTATAGCATTTTTTCACTCCCTTTGATATAAAAATATAGCAGTAGCCATCATTTCCGCAAGATAACTACTGCTAAATATTATATCATTTTCACTCACGCCGAAGGATTTTGCTTTTTATCAAAATCGAGCTTTCACGCACCTCGCGCATCAGAAATGCTCGAAATACACGACCTCGTCCATCGGGCGGAATTCGCCGTGGTAATGCTTCGGGCTCGCATCCTCTGCGGGATAGCCAAGCATAAGGATGGCAACAGGCTCGTATTCCGCGGGCACTCGGAAGGTCTCTTTCACGGCGGTGGGATTAAAATGCATCACCCAGCAACCGCCGACGCCGATATTGTGCGCAGCAAGCATCATATGCGTGGTGACGATTGCGGCATCCACGGGCGAGGCGAGCGCACCGTCATACGAACGCACCCAGCTTTCGCTTTTGTTGTGAAAAATCAGCATTGCGCACGGTGCGCCGAAGCGGCATCGCGTGCAACCCTCCAAAAGCTTCATAGATTCCTCGGTATTCAGCACGAGAATTCTGTGGGGTTGCTTATTGCACCCCGTTGGCGCCACGTGGCCTGCCGCGAGGATCGTATCAAGTGCCTCCTTCGAAAGCGGAAGGGGCTTAAAGCTCCTCACGGAATATCTTTCGCGGATCAGCGTTTCAAATTCCATATTCGTTTCTCCTTTTTGCTCTTTTCTCTATTATACCCTATTTTTTCCGGTTTGTCAATTTCAGCCTTCGGTATAAACCGAGGGAGCGGAGAATATACTTTGGATAAGAATATATCGGGGAGGATTTTATGAAACGCACCGTTTGGCTTTGGGAGCTGGTTGGCTTCTCTGTGAGCGCGCTTCTCGGCACGCTTTTGCATTTTTTATATGATTTTTCGGGAGAGGCTCTATGGGCGGCGCCCTTTTCGGGCGTGAACGAATCCACCTGGGAGCACATGAAGCTTCTCTTTTGGCCGATGCTTCTTTTTTCGATCGTGCAAGCCTTTTTCTTCCGCGAGAGAAAGGACTTCTTTTGCATCAAGCTGCGCGGCATTCTCTTGGGGCTCATTTTGATTCCCGCGCTTTTCTACACCTACAACGGCGCGATCGGCAAATCGCCCGACTTCATCAATATCGCGATCTTCTTCGTTTCGGCGGCTATCGCCTATTTTTACGAAACGAGGCTTTTATATACGGAAAGGGTACACTTCTGCGCCCCTAAGGCCGCCATCGCGGTTCTGGCCGTCCTCTCCCTTCTCTTCGTTCTTTTCACCTTCCGCACACCCATGCTCCCTCTCTTCCGCGATCCCTTAACGGGCGCGTACGGAATATACGGCTGACAGAAAATCAAACGATTCGCAAAAATTGCGAGGGCGAAACGCCCGTCACGCTCTTGAAGGTGCGCGAAAAATAATGGAGCGAGGCAAAGCCGAGGGCATCCGCGATCTCGGAAAAATTCATGCTTCCTTCAAGCATCATGCGCTTCGCGCGCTCGATCTTCATGCGGGTGAAGGCGTGCAAAGCACCTCCCTTTACACGAAAAAGCGACTTGAGGCTCGAAACAGAGATGCCCGCAAGGCGCGCGATCTCGGCCACGCTGAAATTCTCGTGCAGATGCTCCGAGAGCAAGGAAAGAATGCGGTTTAGCTCGGATGCGCTATGCATTTTTGCGCCCTCGCCCGACGCGCGTTGCCGCTTATAAAGTCCGAGAAGGAAAAGCTCCAGCCGTTTTTTCAAGCATTCGAGATCGCAAGGATCGGCATCGGGCGATAGCCGCGTGCCGCCCTCGCATCCAACCGAGGTAGCGCCCTCAAAGCAACGAAGCCCCTGCGAAAAAAGCGCGGAAAGCTCCTTTTTTTCCGCCTCGCTAAGATCGATCACGCCATTATAAAGCGAAGAAAGCAGAGGCGACTCCGAGGAAAACGCGATGATCCAGCCCTCCCCCTCGGTGGGGGCTTTCTTTTTGTGGAACACACCGGGCGCGGTCAAGCGCAGCTGCCCCGCGTGCCGTTTCTCCTCTTTTCCGTCTAAAACACCGTGTGAGATACCGCTCGCGACATAGGAAAGCTCGGGAAAATCATGCGCTTCCCCGATGCCGTTTCTTTGGCTGAAATCCACCCTTAAAACCGAATAGATCCCCACCACCGAAAGGCGTTCGGGAAGCGGTGCCATTTTGTATATCATAAAAAAGCTCCTCTGCTTTATTTTCAACCGATCGTGCAAGAATTTATACTGAATCTGCAAATACAAAGCAATTTTTTTGTGCTAAAATGTATATGTCAGTATAACATACCAAATAGACCGTTGTCAATAAAGGAGAGTTTTTTTATGGATTTTTTAAGAATCGGCCTGATCGGCTGCGGTAAAATGATGAGAGCGCACGTGCAGGGCGTGCAGAACGTGGATAACGTGGCGATCGTCGCGGTCTGCGACATTATCCCCGAAAACGCAAAGAACGTCAGCGACGCGCTTCCCAATCATCCGAAAATTTTCACAAATTACAAGGATATGGTAGACGAGGTGGATGCGGTGCTGATCGCCCTGCCCCACGATCTGCATTACGAATGCGGCATGTTTTTCGCTCTGCGCGATAAGCACGTCCTGATGGAAAAGCCGCTCTGCAACACCGAGGAGGAATGCCTCTCTCTGATCGAGACCTGCGAGGCGCGCGGCCTTACGCTGATGTGCGCCTACCCTGTTCCCTTCTGGCCCGGCATGCAAAAGCTCAAGGCGCTGGTGGATTCGGGGGACTACGGAAAGGTCATGCAAATGTCGGTCTGGACCGAGCAACTCACCGTTTGTGACATCAATCAGCGCGCCTGGGCCGCCTCTGCAAGACTCGGCGGCGGTCAGCTCTTTAGCCACGGCTGTCACTATATCGATCTGATGCTCCGCTTCCTCGGAAACCCCGTGGAGGGTGCGCACGTCGGCACGCGCATCGGCACGCCCTGGCTCTTAAAGGAGGGCACGAGCGCGCTCATTCTCCGCTTTGAAAGCGGCGCGATCGGCTATCACGGCGCGACCTGGGGCGCAAGAGGCACCCGTCTTGGCTATGATTTCCAGATCCAGACCGAAAAGGCAATGCTGGAATACGAGCACATGAGCGGTGAGGTGCGCGTATACGACGAAAACGGCGAGCACCGCCCCGGATTCCACGATGAAAACAAGAACGCAAAATACACCGTCGTCTGGAAGCGCGATGAGGCAATGGGCAAAATGACGCAGCACGAGATCGCGCATTTCACCGACTGCGTGCTGAACCACAAAACGCCGATTACCGACGGAAGAAGCGCGCTTCGAAGCCTGCGCGTGATCTGGGAGCTTTACAACGCGGAAAAGAACCACAAGCTCGCCGACCTTCGCGGCATCTGATAGAAAAAGAAAATACCTCTGACAGATTTTCTCTGCCGGAGGTATTTTTTATCCATTAAAACAGCGTATATCCGTATTTTTCAAGATTGACGCGGCCGTCCTTTACCTCAATGCCCTCGGCCTCGAGGCGGCGCTTCTGCTCCTCTATACCGCCGAACACGAAGGCGGGCGCAAGCTCACCCTTGGCGTTTACCACCTTGTAGCAGGGGTATTTTTCGCCGTCGGGATTTTTATGCAGGGCGTTTCCGACCGCTCTTGCATAACCGCGATGCCCGAGCATTTCGGCAAGCGTGCCGTAGGTGACGACCTTACCGTGCGGGATCGCGGTCAGCAATTCATAGAGCCTTTCGGCATCAAAATTCGGTCGCGGTCTCATTTCTTCGCCTCTTCGATCGCAACGTGCATAGAAAGCGCCTTCTCGGCTACGGCGTAATATACGCGGTAACGGCCGTTGCGGTTATCGGCGTATTCCTCCTTAAAGAGAATCTTGCCGTTCGTTTCATAGGTGCAGGTATTGCCCTCGTAGGTCACGCGCACGGATTTTTCGTCCGCCGAAATATCGGTTTTCGTTTCGCCGTCAAAATCAAAGGCAAGGAAGGAAAAGCAAACGCGCTCCGCGCCCGAGACCTTAATATCCACGCCGCCCTTCGAAACCGCATAGGAGTGCTTCAGCACGGTTCTGTCCTCAAATTCGGAAAGCAGGGTGACGGCGGCGCTCTCCTTGCCCTTTTCGGTTTTGTAAGGACGGTAGGAGGCCGCGCCCGAGAGCGCCATTACGAACGCGCCGTCCTTTTCATAGCCGGGCACCATAGAGGCCGCGCGCGCGTTTTCCACCTTGTAATTCGGCGCCGCCGTCATTGAGGAGGAAAGGCAGAGCGGCGAGGGTGCGCCCTTTTTATGGATACGGCCGAGGCCGTCCTCATCGTAATGCGTATCGGCGGCAAGCTCGATCTCGGCAAAATAATCTCCCGCCTCCAAAAAGCATTTATGGAAGGGCTCTGCCGTGAAGGTCACCGCAGGGGTGCGCACCTGATCCACCGCCTCGATCGTATCGTCGGAAAAGAGATACGCCACGTAAAGGAAGGATGCCGCCGTGATCATGTATTTATCGAAATACGCATAGTCCTCGCATCCGAAGCCACTCTCCAGGGGATAGCGGTTTTTCACGTGGTGGATGGGGTTCTTTTTAAACCAATATTCCATGTTGGAGAGCGCAAGAGCGGCGCGCGCCTTGAAGAGCGAGGCAAGTGCCATATTTCCCTCGCGCTTATAGCGGTTGGCCTCAAATTCCAAGTTCAGAGCCAGCTGCGCCTCGTTATGCATAAACTGCGCGCTTCTTCCGCCGTAGGCGATCTCTCCCGTCACGGACTGCATCTTGAGGGTGAGAAGGCCCGCTCTTTTCTGCGCCGCATCCAAAAGCTCCTTATAAACGCCGTCATAACCGAAGTGCAAAAGCACGCAGAAAAGGCCGCGCGAAACCAGATCGTACACCATCGGCTCATGCGGATCGCGGTACATACCGTTCGGATCGATATAGCGCGTCTGCGAGGAGAGCTGCAGATCCACGAAATCCTTCGTATCCGCAACGCCGATCACCTGCCGCATCCATTCGCTCACGGCGGTGAAGATCGCCCAGTTATTCACCGTATCCGAGGGCTTGCGCGCGAACTGCGTATAGGTATTTTCGGGCTTGATCTCGGCAAGCGTGCGGCGCCACGCGTCGGTTTTCTCCTTCGGCACGAGGGCATGCTTTTCCACCTCAAGAAGGCAGAAGATCAGCTCCTTGACCGAAAAATCGTTGCCGATTCCGCGGCTGACGTCGTTTCTCGGATGGGGCATATCGGAAATGCAAAAATCCATCATCTCAATAAAAAGCGGCAAAAGCTCGGTGCGATGCCCACGGCACAAAAGAATACCGATATTCGCCGTCAAGCGAGGGAAGCCATGCTCGGTGATGCCCGTCCTTTTTACATCGTTAAAATATCTTTCAATGTGCTCGTCCGTATAAGCGGCGAGCGCGCTCTTCATCGCTTCAATGTATCTCTCTTTTTTCATTTTCTCGTCCCTTTCTCACATTATGCAAATAATTGTTTGCTTTTACAGCACTTCTATCTGACAGCTCTGCATCACGGAAAGCGCCGCCGCGTGCTTTTCCTTCGTAAGCCCCGCGCAAAGCTCACCATACACAGCCATCGGCGTTTCGGGCAAAAGCGACTTCAAGATCAGGGCGTTCGATACCACGCAGATATCCGTGCAGGTGCCCGTGAAGAAAATCCTCGAAGGCATCCCGCCCTCCATGATTTTTTCATACAGGAGCGTGCCCGCGCCGAAATTCGGCTTATCCAAAATCTCCACCGTGGCGTTCGGATTTGCATAGACGGCGGCAAGAAGCACGGGCTCGATCGCATGCCCCTCCGTGCCAAGGATGCAATGCGGCACGGGCAGAAGCCTTCCCTCCATCGTGGACAGATATTCCTTGCCGTGCGTATCCCTCGTGAAGATCACGCGCCCCGAAAAGGATGCGATCTTCTCCCGAATTCCCTCTATGATCGCCACGGCATCCGCATTCGCAAGCGCCCCCGTGGTGAAATCCTTCTGCATATCGATCACGATCAGAATATCCTTCATAAAAAATGCCCCCATTTTTTTATTTATTATATAATACATTCCCCGTTTTGTCAAGCAACAAAGCATGGTATTTTCTTAACAAAATACACAGCGTTCTCTTGCCAAAAGCCGTCCGCAGGGCATTTCCCTGCGGACGGCTCGAAAAAAATTCAATTTGTCTTGCGACGGTCGAACGCTTACATTCCGAAATTATAATCGGGCGTAAGCACCGCGCCGTCCTTCATAGAGGACTCAACGATCGTAATGCAAGCGGCGGCGGTCTTTGCACCCTCGTATACGTCGGTGGTCACGGGGGTATCGTTCAGGATATGATCGGCAAAGGTCTTGAACTCGCTTGCCGCGTTGTGGTTGTTGATATCCACGGGGATGATCTTCTCCTCTGCCTTGTGGTTCGGATCCTCGGGATTTACCTCAAAGAAGGTCATGGTATCGGACTTGTTGTCGAAGATCAGAGTTCCCTTCGTGCCGTATACGAGCGTGCGCATCGTGTAGCCGCGCTTGCAGCCGGTGGAAACGAACACCTTACCCATGATGCCGCCGGGGAACTTCATGATCGCAAGGGTGGAATCGTCATAGGGAAGCTGCTTCAACATCTTATGCGTGCCGTAAGCGTGAATATCATAAGGATCGCCGCCAACGAGCCAACGGAGCAGGTCTACCGCATGGCAGCCGCCGCCGATCACGCCGTGGCGCTTGGGATCCGCTCTCCACTGTCTTGTGGGATCGTTGAAAATAGCCTCGTAATCGTGCGCGTACTCGGACTCAACGAAATAGATCTCACCCACGCGGCCGGACTCGATGATCTCCTTCGCCATCTTGAAGGCGGGGGTGAAGCGGCAGATCTGACCTACCATGAATTTGCATTCGGGATGCGCCTTGACAGCGGCAACGATCTCGTTGAGATGGCTCTGCTCGAGCGCCAGGGGCTTCTCGCAAAGCACGTGCTTGCCCGCATTCAGAAACGTAACGATATGATCCTTATGCAACATATCGGGGGTTGCAAGAATAACGACCTCGATCTCCTTGTTGTTTACAACGTCCATAAGATCGGTGGTTCTCTTCTCCGCGGGGATCTGGCACTCCTCGCCGATCTCGGCAAGTCTTGCCGCGTCCTTATCGCAGATCATACCGACGGTTGCGCCGTTCTCGATCACGCCCTTCAGGTGCGTTGCACCGAAGCGAAGGCCGACAACACCTACCACAAGATCCTTCATTTCTCTCATAAAAATTCCTCTTTTCTGCGGTCAAGCCGCATTTTTAATTACGCAATCATTATATCAAAGGAAAACCGAAAAGAAAATGACAAATCCATAAGGAAATATGGAAAATCGATAAAACATATCTTTTCGATATTACGGTCTGTTTTTTCAAAAATCTATTGTAAATTCAAAAAATATCTGTTATAATGGCATTAAAAGAGAGGAGGTGTCCCATCTTGTCCAACCAACGAGCCGAGGATCTGATCCATTACTTTTATCAAATTTCGGGTATGGAGGTCGTGGTTCAGAACGCGAATTTCCGCACCGTCACCAGCAAAAGATGCCTGCCGGGCAATCTTTGCACGCTCATTCACCGCGCGCCGATCTGCCTTGATATGTGCCGCGCATCGGACAAGGAGCGCTTCGCCCTCGCGAGCGAGAGCCGCGAGCCGCTGATCTATATCTGCCCCTTCGGCATGACGAAAACACATATCCCGATCATGAAGAATGACGAAAAGCTCGGCTATATCTTTTGCCCGATGGGCTTTGTGGATGCAGACGATGAGGCCATCGCAAGGCATATCCTTTCGATCGCTCCCTCCCTCTCCTACGGCGAGGTGCTTTCAGAGATCAAAACCATGCCGCACCTTTCCCGCGAGGACTTCCGCGCCTATCACGCGATCCTTTCCCTGATCGCGGAGGAGATCTCAAGAAGCAATCTTTTTGAGGATTCGCCCCCCTCCATCGCAAAGCAGACAAAGGATTATATCCGCACCCATCTCGCCGACAAGATCACCCTGGCCGATCTCTCCTGGCATCTGCATTGCTCCACGGTAACGATCACGGAGCATTTCCGCAAGGAATTTGGAATGTCGGTGATGGATTACGTAACGAAAAAGCGCATGGAAAAGGCCGAAAAGCTTCTGCGCGAAACCGATCAGACCATCAAGGAGATCGCGCTTTTATCGGGCTTTCCCGACGTGGAATACTTCTCCCGTTGCTTCAAAAAAGCATACGGCTGTCCGCCCGGGGAATGGAAAAAGAAAAACGGCGGCAAGCCGCCCGAGGAGCCGAAGATCCAAGCCGCCCTCGTAAAGCCTCCCGAGGACGGTCCCGATCTTGATTGCTATTAAAACGAAAATTACATAAAATACATAAAAGGAGCAAAAAAATGAAACCGTACAAGCCGCAAACCTTTGGCGTGATGCTCGATCTCTCGCGCAACGCCGTCATGAACATCGATACCTTCAAGGAATATCTTACCTATCTGCAAAAGATGGGCTACAACTGCGTGTACTTCTACAACGAGGATTGCTACGAGATCCCCGAAGAGCCCTACTTCGGCTATATGCGCGGCAGATATTCGATCGCGGAAATGAAGGAGCTGGATTCTTTCGCCGCCTCGCTCGGCATCGAGATCATCCCCTGTATTCAAACGCTGGCGCATCTGCGCTCCTTCTCGCGTTGGAAGCAGGCAACCTTCGAGATCGACGATACGCTCCTGATCGACGACGATCGAACCTATGAATTGATCGAAAGAATGATCAAGACCGTTACGGAATGCTTCCGCACCCGCCGCATCCATATCGGCATGGACGAGGCCTTTGAGCTCGGCCGCGGCAAGCACCTCAATATACACGGCTACGAAAACAGACTCTCCATGATGAAGCGCCACCTCGCAAGAGTGAACGCCATCGTGGAAAAATACGGTTGCCGCGCGATCGTCTGGTCGGATATGTTCATCGGTCCTTGGGCGGGAAAATACCTCCAGCTCGGCGACGAGGAAACCGTTCGCACCGTTCCCGAGGAGGCGATCCAATCCGTTCCCAAGGAAGTGGAGCTGGTGTACTGGGATTATTACTCCGTGGATAAAGAGCATTATCTTAAAAACCTCAAGGTGCACGCGCAGTTCCATAACGAGACCTGGTTTGCAGGCGGCGTTTGGTGCTGGCGCTCGCTCGCGCCCTCCAATACGTTTTCGATTCAGACGATGGTGCCCGCCCTCGAGGCCTGCCGCGAGATGAATACCAAGCACATCGTTATGACCATGTGGGGCGACAACGGATGCGAATGCTCGCGCTATGCAACCCTGCCCGCCCTTCTCTACCTCGCGGAATATATGCGCGGCAACACGGACGAGGAAAAGATCAAAGCAAAATTCAAGCGCATCTTTGGCTATGACTACGACGCCTTTATGCTCCTCGATCGGCTGGATATTATTTATCCCGAGCGCAAGGGCCCGGGCCGCACCTCGAGAAAGGCGCTCTTTTCCGACCTCTTTACCGGCTTCTGCGATCTTTACGTAAAGAGAGGTCAGGGCGCGGAATACGCCGCGATCGCCGAGCAGCTGAGGGAGCACGCAAGGAAAACGAGAAAATGGAATTATCTCTTTGATTGCTACGCCAAAATGGCCGCCGTTTTCGCCACGAAATACGAGCTCGGATGCAAAACGAGAGAGGCCTATAAGGCAGGAAACAAGGAGGAGCTTCTTCGCCTCGCCAAGGAGGACTACACCTTGCTTTATAAGCAGCTTTCGGATTTTCTCCCCGCCTTCCGCAAGCAATGGTACCGCGAGAATAAAACCTACGGCTTTGACTGCCAGGAGATCCGCGTCGGCGGCGTGATCGCGCGCGTGGATTCCTGTAAGCGCCGCCTGCTGGACTACTGCGCGGGCAAGATCCAAAGGATCGAGGAGCTGGAAGAGGAGCTTCTGCCCCTGTATACCGACAAATTCACCGTCGTCACAGACGACTATGACGCGATCACCTCCGCAAGCACCCTCTGGGGACAACAGTAAATTTTCATTGCGGCCCATAACGAAAAGCACGGTAGAGCGCCCCTTGCTCTGCCGTGTTTTGTATTCGTTTTAGCTCCAAATCCGCCAAAAAGCGGTGAAAAGAAAACACTCTTCGGCGTTAAGAAAAAAAGCGGTGAAAAATTTGTATTTTTTTGTGCAAAATGGCTCTTGCAATTATCGGTGCTTTGGATTATAATAGTGTCATTGCTTTTTAAGGATGGACACACCTATGCCAAAAATCATCAAAGACGCCAAGGAAACCATCGTGCGGCAGGCGCGTTTGTTGCTTTCGCAGAACGGTACGCCCAAGCTCAATATGCGCACACTTGCGGAAGGCGCAGGCGTTGCGGCAGGCACGCTATACAATTATTTCCCCTCCAAGGAGGATCTGATCACCGAAGTCGTCAAAGAGGACTGGGAGAAGATGCTGAGCACCGTGGAGAAAAAGCTTTTAAACGCGAGCAGCGCTATCGCCGGGCTCGAAATGATATTTGATGCGATCAGCCAATACACGTTGGAACGCGCAAACCTTTGGGGCGCTATCCGCGCATCAAAGAAATTCAGGGAAAAGCACCTGGAATACCACAAGGATATGATCGACCAGATCAGCGACCGCGTTCGCATACTCGGTATGCGTTTCGGCTTTCTTTCCGATCCGACGGTTGCCCCCTTTATCTCCGAAGTGCTTCTATCGGGCGGCGTGCACCCCGGCGGAAAATTCCGCTATCTTGCACCGTGCTTGAAAATCATTGTAGGCGAATAGGATAAACGGCAGGAGCATTGTTAAAAAACAGTGTTTCTGCCGTTTTTTATGCAAATTGAAGGAAATTAAGCTTAAAATTGGCATTTTTCTCCGTCTAATCAAAGTTTTTCATTCTAATTTTGTTCCCTTGCGCATCGTACCCTTGCGCGCAGCGAGCGATTTGCGCTGACTCGATGCACTATGCGAAACGAGTGGTTCACGCCCGCAGAGCAGTTGGTGCCGGCACATTTGTAAGAAAGCTTAATTATCAGCCGAAAATTTCCGAAAAAATTCCGTTAGCCCTCGAGGTTCTGTCCTCATTCGGAATTCGCTTCGTATATACTTTCAACTGTATCGTTTCACACTTTGCCTTAATTTCATTGAATTCTTAATGAGACAGCGCCGCTTTTTTACTTTTTTATGCCGGAAGGTTATCGGCATAGATGCCCCCGATCCGCTAACCGGAGATTTCCTTGTCGAGAATCCAAATCAAAAACAGATACCAAATATTTCATCCACCTAAACCGCGCAAGGCATATTATGCTCTCGACTATTCAAAGCCTCTATGACAAAAATTCATGAATTCCCGAACTAAATTCCACCGTAAAAATCCTTCCCCTACTAAATTCTATGTCAAATTCCACTACGGAATTTAGCAGGGGAATTCACTCTACAAAAAAATTCTTTTAAAAATGAAAAAAACACTTGACTTTTCCAAAATCAAGTGCTATAATATATTAGGTTTTCGGTTGATGTGCCGAAGAATCAAAATATCTGGGTGTGGCGCAGTTGGTAGCGCGCTACCTTGGGGTGGTAGAGGCCGCAAGTTCAAGTCTTGTCACTCAGACCAGTTAAACGGAAGGATTATTTCCTTCCGTTTTTCTTTATTTTACAAGGGTTTTTCGCACTTTTTGAGTGTTGAGAAACCCTATTTTCTTGCCTTTCAAATGTACTTGAAAAAAAGCTATTTTTGAGGGTTAGTACATACCTTAGTACATACCTTCTAAAAATCACTTTCACGAATGAGTAGAGGCTTGGAGTTCTACTCAGGGGTGAAAATCAAATTTTCGATCACCTCCGAGGTACATATTTTTGCCAATAAGGAGGATTTATTATGGCAAGCATTACACCCAAGCCCAATGGAACTTATTTGATCAGGATCTCTTGCGGTCTCGATGGTTCCGGAAAGCAAATCACAAAATCGAGGACTTTCAAGCCCTCCAAACCCAATCTCTCATACCAAAGGTTGAATAAAGAAATTGAACTCTTTGTAGCTGCCTTTGAAGAAGAAGCTAAGTTGGACAATCCTACAATGAGATTTGATAAAATCACCTTTGCAGAGTTTTGCCCCAAATATCTTGAACTGAAGAAGACAGTTCTCTCCCCTAACAGTTATGCCTTCTATGAGACGATTATCAACACGGAGCTAATACCCAAATTCGGTAGGATGAAACTGAGAGAAATCAAAACATATCACATTCAGGAATTCATTCAATACCTGACAACCGAAAAAAAGTGCAGGAACGTTGAATCCGGTGGCATCAGCCCGAGCACTGTAAGAAGGTATGCAACCGTTCTGCGCTCTATCTTGGGACTTGCATATCAATTAGAATACACTGACACAGATGCAGGAGCATCTAAACGTATCATATTCCCCAAAATCGATACTTGCGAAGTAGAAGTTTATGACGAGGAAGAAGTACGTCAGATTCTCACCGCACTAGACACTGAACCAATTAATATTCGTGCTCTAGTGGAATTAGCAATCTTCACCGGTATGCGTAGAGGTGAGATTGTAGGTTTGAAGTGGTCTGATATAGATTTTGAAAATCAGTCAGTTTCAGTAAAAAGAAGCATATACAAACCTAAAGATGGCAAGGCACTTGAAAAAGAACCTAAATCGAAAAGCAGTATTCGAACAATCTATATTCCCGAGCATTTAATTAAGACTCTACTCGAATACAAATTACATCAAGACAGACATATTTCCTTTATGGGTGATGCCTGGAACAAACTTGATTACATTTTTACCGAGGAAGATGGAATGGTTATGAATCCACAGACACCAACACGGCAATTCTCCAATTTTTTAAAGCGTCATAATATTCGTCACCTCAAATTCCATGGCCTGCGCCACACTTCCGCAACGATGTTGTTAGCTAACGGATGCGATATAAAAACAGTTTCTTCTCGCTTGGGACACGCAGACATTGAAACTACAGGAATTTATGTTCATGCACTCCCCAGCTCCGATAAAGCTGCTGCTAAGACATTTGATAGCTTTATTTCGAATGTTACTTAAAGTTAAATAAAGCGGCAAGGAGTTAATCCTTGCCGCTTTTATACTATCTTGCACCTCCTCTCACCCGCGTCACTTTGGGTATATATGCCTGCGCAGAGATCGCATTGCCCATTTGTTCCATAATATCATTACGGATCATTTCTTGCCGCTCAAAGCTTTTAGCATGTCCGCTTAATATTCTTTCACAATGTGGTGCTTCAAAGCTCTCCATCGCAATATATCGTCTGTTACCAACTGTTATGCTGGCAATCCGACCGTCCAATACACAGGTTCTGATGTGTTCTTCTCCAAATCCTATTTCCGGCTTTGTTTCTCTCAATTCTTCTACCGCAGCGCGTATAGTTCTCAACCGTGGCAATTCATCAGTTTCGGAAAACTCCAGCAACGCATTAATAGCTGGAACGATTAAATCGTAGTCAACAACCGTTCTGTTGCCGTGATTACCGTATGGGATTTTCTTCTCGCGAATCAGTGATGAAAGCATAAATTTGTTTAGCGCAGTTACAGGATCTTTCTTTTGTGCTTCTATAACGGCTTGTGGCAAAGTCTTTACTCGCATATTTGTAAACCTCCTTATTTTATTATTGTTTTTGCCAAAATTTCTGCTGCACTGCGCTTAGCACTATCATACGAAGACAAGTACTGTTGCGTCGTTCTTATGCTTTCATGACCGAATACGCTTTTAACGGTTTCAATGTCAACGCCATTTTTGATCATAAGAGAGCCACACGTGTGTCTAAGTCCATGAAGTTTTAAGTGTCTTAAACCACACTTTTCTTCATATTTGGAACACAACTCCGAAAGTAGATATATATTTATCATATTACCTACTTCATTGGTGAACACAAAACCTTGTTCTTTCCACCCCCTTCCCGCTGCTCGTCTATCTTTGTCTTGAACTTCCATCCATTCACGAAGAGCCTCAGCATAAATTTCTGGAAAATAAACTGTTCGAATACTGTTTTTAGATTTTGGCATTTTAACCGACTGGGGTTGTCCTTTGACTTTGTAGGCACTACGATTCACTGTCAGACAGTTGTTCTTGAAATCGATATCACTCCACATTAATCCGACAACCTCGCCACGTCTCAAACCTAACAGCAATGATGTCAGTAGCAGTGCTCTGACTTTTGGATGCTCATTTAACAATCCTTCAAAGAAGGTCTTCGCCTCATCATCATCGTAGGCCTGTATTTGCTTTTTATAGATTTTCGGATACTCGATATACTGCTTATGCAACACATCTTTTTCCACCAAACCCATTTTGAATGCTTCAGTCATTACAGACGAAAAAACGGTTGCGTATCTTTTTACCGTAGAAGCTGACAACGGTTCGCTTTGCGACTCATCTGCACGGGAACCGGAAGTAGCTAAATAATCGATAAGGGCTTGAAGATGCGCTGATGATATATCGCACAAGCGAAGCTTACCGAATGACGGTAGAATACACTGCTCAATAACAGAAGTATAGAATCTAACGGTGTTTGGAGAAAGACGCATTTCTATCCTTTTATAATAATGCTGCTCTATGAAATCAGATAAGGTAACACCGAACGGATTAATTTGTTCAACACGCTGTTTTCTGCCAGGCGTAAACATTCCGTTATGTACTGCGGCTTCAAATAATTCCGCAAATTCTTTCGCTCCTTTCTCGGCTGCACTTGCTGATAACCCTTGCGGCGGTTTATAAGTAGTAGATACAAGTTCTTGCTTTCCACCAGGTTTTCCGTTAGAAACTCTAATACAATATGTTCCGTTTTTCCGTCTATAATAACTTGCCATTATTTTTCTCCTTTCTTATTTATTTTGTTGTTAGTTTAAGTATCATCAAGCGGTCGGTTACGAGCCAACTCCATAGGAATCTCACCTCCCCCGGGATCTCCGCGGGCAGCGTTTTAACTGAAGTATCATTATCCCTTGCGTCTGTCATGGCCCTCCGCCGATAGCAACTCGGCTTCACCTAAAATATCGTTTTATCGCTCCCCTAATCTTAAGGATCATGGCGCACCTTTTAGGCTTGGCTTGCTCGCTCATCACGAATTAACGCAGGTAACGTGCTTGATGTTTTAGATATTCAGTTTTCAAAGATCAGTTAAGCATTTGGGATGCTTTCATAAACACAGTGAGGGTACCACATCAAAACCTCATCACTTTTTGAAAAGTATTTTGAAAAAAATTTACGGAGCGATGTTTTTTATGCTCTTAACGATTTCCAACAGAATATTTTGACGAAGATCCTCATCAAGTCTTCCGTTTACGTAACTGTGTTTGTTAATGAGAGGCATATACATTTCGAGGATATCTGTCATAGCCTCGTTATCGCC
>JAZQTA010000009.1:0-82877 GCA_045630385.1 Eubacteriales bacterium
CCCCCGAACGAAAACGCTTGGGGGGCCCCCCCCTGTTTTATCAAAGAAATCAAAGCGTCAAAACGCCGAGATGCTCAAGCAGGATCTTCAAGCCCAGAAGCACCAATATAACGCCGCCGGCAACCTGCGCCTTCTTTTCAAAGCGAGCGCCGAACACACTTCCGATCTTCACGCCGCCGCCGGACAAAAGGCAGGTGACGACGCCGATCAGTAGAATGGCAAGCCAGATATTTACGCCGCCTGCCATTGCCAGCGAGATACCGATCGCCATCGCGTCGATCGAGGTGGCAACCGCCATGGTAAACATAGTCTTGACCGAAAAATCCGCGTTCTTATC
Organism: Eubacteriales bacterium; assembly: GCA_045630385.1. Lineage (GTDB taxonomy): Bacteria > Bacillota > Clostridia > Oscillospirales > CAG-272 > UBA1740. The sequence goes on from JAZQTA010000009.1 coordinate 338, forward strand.
GGAACAGCACTCGCACTCCTCCTTTGAAAAGGCTTCCTTCAGCATGTTCGCGCCGATGAAGGCCAAAAGCGCAAAGGCAACCCAGTGATCCACGGCTTCGATCGCGGAGGCAAAAAGGCTGCCAAGCAAAAAGCCGATCAGCGGCATGATCGCCTGAAAGCCTCCGAACCAAAGACCGCACTTTGCCATCGAAACACCGTCCGCCTTTTTCAGCGTCAAGCCCTTACATATCGAAACTGCAAAGGCATCCATCGCAAGTCCCACGGCTAATATAAAAAGCTCCAGAAAACCCATTCCTTGATTATCCTTTTTCTTTGTTTAGTTATAGATTTTGATTATTTCTTTTCGGAAAGAAGTCCGCAGATCGTTTCAAGAAGCTCAATCTCTCTGCGGCGCAGGCGCTCGTTTTCCTCTTCCTTCGCCTTCGCCTCGGCCGCCGCCTTATCCGCCGCTTCCTTGGCCGCCAGAGCCGCCTTCTCAGCATCTTCCTTTTCTTTCGCGAGCTTTGCCTGATACTCCGCATCCGTCTTGAGGCGGATCTCCTCGGCAATTCTTTGCGCGCGCTCGGAAAGCTTATGCGTTACGTGCATAACGATAAAGAGAAACGTCGCCACGATCAAAAAGTCGATCGCCGCCTGCAATACAAGCCCCGGAAACATAGCGACCTCAGGGGTGATGACGGCGACCACGCCGTCCACCTCCTCCGAAACCTCCGGGCGAAGCACCCATTTGACCTCCGCGAGCGACGACTCGCCCGTCAGAAGCGCGATCAGGGGCGAAATAATTCCCTTCGTGAACGCATTGACGATGGCAGTGAAGGCGGATGCTACCGCAACACCGATTGCCATATCAACCACGTTTCCGCGCTTGATGAATTTTTTAAATTCCGCGAGCATTTTTTTCATTGTTTTTTTCCTTATCTCTTAGTTATTTCGCCTTCATCCTCTTTATTGCGTCTCAAAATCCTTTTCATCCAAAAGATCCTGCTCAGTCAAGCGGCCAACATCATACAAGGAGCGCAGACGCAGCTGCCCCTCCAGAAGAGAGCTTGTCGTAACCGCTTCCGTTTCAAGCGGGATCAAAATTTTTGCATCCGAGGTAATATCAAAGCAATTCTTTTCAAACGTTGCCGCCGTTTTCGAAAAAGAAAGCTGCAGCCTGCGAACATATGCGGAAGCAGAAAGAGTGATCTCGTAATTTTTTCCTCCGCCTTTAATTTCGTAACGGATTCCGGGATATACGAAGCGGAAATGCTTCGCAGGAACAAAAAGAGCCGTTTTCTCCAAAAGCAGTGCCCCCTCCTCATAAACAGAAACGAGCACATAGTACTCTCTTTCGTGTCCGTTCACGTCGGCAAACGGTTTCTTTAAGCGCATCGTTGCCCCGGCAGACAATACGCAAGCATCCTCCGCCGAAAGGATACGGCAATTCGAGCGATCCATCAAGCTCGTCACCACACGCACGTTTTTCTCCTTACTCTCCGCATTGGCAAGCAGTATTTCCACCGCATCCGCCGATGCCTTCACGTGCAGATACAAGGGAGAAAACATTTTTTCCAAATCATAATACATCGCTTTCTTTTGCAAAAGAGCGTCCATCAAAGAGGGCTTCATAGATATACCGCCCTCAAACAGAGCACCGATGAGAAAGCCGCCCGGAACCCCACGCTCCAACGATGTCTTCAACATGTCATCCGCCGCAGCTGCAGAGGAAAGCGTCGTAATATAACAAACATCGGAAAGACTCGCTCCATACGGAAACTCCTTTGCCGCCTCGGCAAGCATGGAAACAAGCTGCATTTCAGAATCCTGCGCACTTTCCATCGTGTAAGAAAATATTCGCCGCGCCTCCATCGGCAAAAAGCGACGAACGGAAAGCGGACTCGGCATAGACGGCAATGCCGCGATCGAGACAAAGCCCTCGCAAGGAAGCTTTCGCACGCTAAGATACGGAAACGAAAACGCAAGGAAGCCCTTGATCGATCTCGCGAGCTCGGACGATGCCTCCACACCATCCGGCAAAACCATCAAAGCAAGAGAAGGGTGATTGATCAGCGGCGCAACGGACGCCTTCAAATGCGCAAAGTACGCCGAGAGATCCCCCGCATTCTCAGGCGGCTGCGGCAATTGCTGAAACACGAAGATTCCGTGCCTATCACACAGCTCATAAACCGTTTCGCATAAAAACCCGCACTCGCCCGTGGCGAGCAAGGTGTTGCCTCCCATTTTTACAAAAGCAGGAAGGGCATCCGCAAAGCCGCGGCGGCTTTCGGAGATGCGCAGAGACGGATGCGCACAAGCGTATGCCGCCTTTACAAAGAAAGGAGCATCGTCGACCATCATTGAAAAAGGAACCGATGCCGCATCCTTTGAGAAAACAAGCTTACGAAAACCGATATTTGTTTCATAATTATCCGCCGGAACACCGTCGTGATACAACGTGACTACCAAGCGATACAGCCCTGCACTCCCTGAATTGCTCGAACAAAAGTGCTGTACATCCGGCAAAAGAAGGCGCCCCTCACCGTTTGCAAAACCAAGATAGTGCATTTCTCCCGAGGGAGAATACAGGGTGGCAAACACCTCTGACTCTTTACCGCAAAGCGTACGAACACGAACAAAAAGCTCGCATTTTTCATTTTTATGTATCTGCTCCGTATACACGTCGCAGATCAAATCGTGTGAAAACGCAATCAGCTCTACTCCGCCGTGAATACCTATGTCGGCAGGAACATCCCTTTCGGGAAAGCGTATTTCAACCGCGGACTCCGACTTGCGAGCCAAAGGCAGCAACACCCGTGCGGGTGCACTCTCCCACTCTGCCACACATACGCCGTCAATAAAAACGCCGCAAGCCCCCTGAAGCCCTTGCAGACAAAGCGCAACGTTTTCATATTCGTGAAGCTCCGACAGCGCCTCACAATCAAAATGCAGAGACAGCGACTGTTTCATTTTTCGCAGCTGCTCTCTCGGCTCGTCAGGAATCATCGACCGTGCCGTATCCAGCACGATCGCGGACAGAGAGAGGGGGAGCGAAAGCTCTCCAACCGCTTCCGAATCCACGAAAGCGCGAACTGTTTTTAATTCTTTTTTTATCATACCTTCCCTCCGAATACACGCATTTTGAAAACAATTGTTTGCACCATGAACAAAAAAAACGGTTTCAAAACAAAGAATAGAAAATATAGCTTTTTTTGCAAAAAGCAAGGAGCGCAAAGAAAACGCACCGCGCAAGCATTGCGGCACGAAGCAAAAAAACAATGTCTTTCGCCCGATCACAAAAAAAGGCAGGGCATACGCGTTGACCGAGGCCTTAAAAGTTTTTTGCCGGAAGCGGATCTGAAAAAATCGGCGCACCGCCCCAATACTTATTTGCTATATTATAACACGCTTCCGTGCATTTTGCAAGATATTTTTTCAAAAGCCAAAATGAACAAAACCATCCTATAATATTTGTATAATATTATCAGAAAAATATGTTTTTTTTTCATTTTTTTCTAAAAGCCCTTGAAAACCTTCAATACTTATGGTAGAATGAATCAGAAAAACAATTTTTGGAGGGAAAAATGAAAAGAATTTTCTTCTTACTTTTAACCGTTGCCCTGGCGCTCGTTGCGCTTACGGGCTGTTTCGGTACCGAGAGCCACACGTACAGCTCCGATTGCGATCCTCTTTGCGACTGCTGTGCAACCCCCGTGATAAGAGACACGACAGGGTTCGACCACAATCGCGAGACCTGCGAGAGCACCGTCTGCTCCGTTTGCCAGACCGTGATCCTGCCCGCAACGCATCAGTATGAGAGTGACTGTGCTCCCAAGTGCTCCGTTTGCCAAGCAATCCGCACCGACCTGAAGCACACCTACGCTACCGATTGCTCCACCGCATGCTCCGTTTGCGGCGAGAAGAGAGACGGCGTAGTTCACACCTACTCTCAGGCATGCGACGTTGAGTGTGACATCTGCAAGGAGATCCGCCCTGCTGAAGGCCTTGAGCATGCATGGCTTCACCCCTGCTCCACTCAGTGCACCTACTGTGGCGCAACCCGTTCGGCAGAGCACGTATACGAGTTTGAGTGCTCCGTTGCTTGTATCTATTGCGGTGGCACCAGAGCTGTGGATGCCGAGAAGCACGATTATGAATTCGGATGCAGCAGCACCTGCCGTACTTGTAATTATGTAAGAAAAGACAACGAACACGTTTACAGCAACGCTTGCGATCAGATCTGCGATTACGGTTGCGGCCACCAGAGAGACGAGCAGCACGTATGGACCGGCATTTGCACCGACCAAAAGTGCGATGCCTGCGGTGCTACGAAGTCGGATAGCCACGTAGATGCTGACGAAGACTACATTTGCGATGTATGCCGGAGCATTTACGATCACAAATGCTTCAACAATGATTCTCTTGACTGCGACCGCATCTGCGTAGTTGAAGGTTGCGGCAAGCCCGTTTCGGCACACAAATACGATTGCGATTGCGATGCGACCTGCGGTAACGAAGGATGCACCACCGGTGACAGAGTGGCTGCCGAGCACGAGCCCATTGCCGATTGCGGTACGGTTTGCCGTTACTGCGGTATAGCTCTTGAAGCTTCCGAGCCTGTTGCTCACACCTATGACGGTGAGTGCGATACCACTTGCAACAAATGCGGCGAAACAAGAAGCGTGACTGCACCCCACGTAGCCTCCGCTACCAAGGGATGCGGAATTTGCGATGTTTGCGGCGAGAATACCGGCTTTACGCATTCCTATGATTCTGCTTGCTCCGCATTCTGCAATATTTGCGAGGCAAAGAACCCCACCGGCGGTCACGTAGGCCTCTACCTCTGCTCCACTGAGTGCAAGCACTGCGGCGCTGCACTGGATAGCATTCGTCACACCTTCGCTTACGATTGCTCGACTCGTTGCGCAATCTGCGGCGCACACGTACGTACCGATGCAGCTGATGCTCACACCGATCTTGATGGTGACAAGGGTTGCGATATTTGCGGCGAGGCTCTGCCTACCACCGGCGAAGGCGTTCTTCCCGAACATACCATTCCCGCGAAGAAGGACGACGAATAATTCGTTAACGAGTTTATGTCGTGACCACATTTCGTGGTCACGACATACTTTTCAATCGGATCTCTTCCTAATATTTATATAGGTTTTTAACTATTTATTTCCCTACTTGCTTTCTATCGTTCCTTCTTGTCGGCATGCGGCATGCCGCAAAAAATAAATGAAAGGATGGATACTACATCCACAACGCTATGAAAAGATTTTTATTCTGTACATTGACCGTTGTACTGATGCTCTTCGTTCTTGCAAGCTGCTTCGGTACAGAAAGCCATCGGTACACTGCTGATTGCTCTACAATCTGCGCCGACTGTAACGTCAAGATGCGTGACCCGTTGGTTGCGCACACCTATGACAGCTGTGCCGACCTTGATTGTAACGTATGCGGCGAAGAGCGCGAAATAACCGAGCATGAATACGCCGGTGTCTGCGCAACGAAATGCTCCGTGTGCGGCGCTGAACGTACCAACGAAAACAATCACAATTACGACAGCCCCTGCGACATCGATTGTAACGTTTGTAAGGAACCCAACAAAAACGTTTCCGAGCACGTTTACCAGAACGATTGCGACACCGACTGCGAGTTCTGCGGTGCACAGAGAGTCACCGAGCACAAGTACACCAATGATTGTGACAAGGACTGTAACGTTTGCTCCGCGCTTAGAATTCCCAAGGCTCACGTTTACACCTATCCCTGCTCCCTCACCTGTAACGTCTGCGGCGCGGAGAACCCCGCACCTGCGGCTTGCCAATACTCCCACGCTTGCGATGCTGACTGTAACCTTTGCGGCACGCTCAGAAATGCCGCGGCGCACGTTTACGATCATGCCTGCGATGAGGACTGTAACGTCTGCGGCGAGGTAAGATCTGTCAACGATCACACTTACGACAACAGCTGCGACGCCGATTGTAACGCTTGCGGCACTCTCCGCGAAGGCGTGCACGCATTCGGTGCTTGGAGAACCAAGACGCCCGCAAGCTGCACCTCCGCTGAGATCCTCGTAAGATACTGCGCAGATTGCGGCGCAGAGGAGACGATGGATGGAGCACCTGCTCTTGATCACATCTTCACCAACGATTGTGACGTACAGTGCAACCGTTGCAGCTACAAGAGAGAGATCAAGCACTCCTATGATACCGATTTCTCCGTTTACGTTCCCGTATCTTGCACGACCGCAGAGATCCTTGAAAGATTCTGCTCCGTGTGCGGAGCGAGAGAAACCCAGATCGGCAAGGCCGCTCTCGGACACACCTACACCAACACCTGCGATACCACCTGTAACCGCGAGGGATGCGATTACGTCAGAGTGATCACGCACACCTTCGGCGAATGGGAAACTAAGACCATCGAAAACTGCGTGGATGATGAGATCGAGCATCGCATCTGCTCTGTCTGCGGCGTAGAAGAAACCAGAACCGGCACTGCTGCTCTCGGTCACACGCCTTTGGCTACCGATTGCGAGATCTGCTCCGTCTGCGGCGAAGCAAGCGGCTTTGAGCATGGCTTTAGTGAATGGGGAACAAAAAAACCTGAGGATTGTTACAACGATGAGATTGAAAATCGCATCTGTTCCGTCTGTGGCGACGAAGAGACCAGAATCGGAACTGCCGCTCACGGACACGTTTATGCGGATGATTGCGATGCTATCTGCGAGCATGGATGCGGCTTTGAGCGTATCCCTCCCCACGTTTATGACGGCATTGAGGATCTCGTATGTAACGAATGCGGCCACAACCGTGAATGCACCGGACATCTTCCCTACGTAAAAGACTGCACCATCTGCCGTATTTGCGGCAAAGCAAGCGGCTACGAGCATAGCTTTGGCGAATGGGAAACCAAGACATCTGAAAACTGCACCGATGCAGAGATCGAGCATCGCATCTGCTCCGTCTGCGGCGTAGAAGAAACCAGAACCGGCACTGCCGCTCTCGGTCACACGCCTTTGGCTACCGATTGCGAGATCTGCTCCGTCTGCGGTCAGGCAAGCGGCTTTGAGCATAGCTTCGGCGCATGGGAAACCAAGACACCCGCAAGCTGCACCGAGGATGAGATCGAGCGTCAGATCTGCTCTATCTGCCGCAAGGAAGCAACCAGAGTCGGCGACAAAGAAGCATTTGGCCACAGCTACGACAACAATTGCGACACCACTTGTAACACCTGCGGAACGTCGAGAACCGTAGAGCACGATTTCGAGGGTGTTGCATGGACAGAAAAGACACCTGCAGATTGCTTCAAAGCACAGATCCTTGCAAGAAAGTGCCTTGAATGCGGCGCTGAAGAAACCAAGGAAGGCATCGGCGCTCTTGGTCATACGCCTCTTGCAACCAATTGCACTGTCTGCGCAAGATGCGGCCAGCCGTCCGAAATCGACCATGAATTTGGCGATTGGGTAACCAAGTCCGCGGCTGATTGCTACAATGCAGAGATCCTTCACAAGGTTTGCGGCAAGTGCGGCATCGCAAGCACGGAAACCCAGGAAGGCGAACCGGCTCTCACGCATACCTACACGGATGCATGCGATGCCATTTGCGACCTTTGTAACACTTTTGAGCGTATTCCTCCTCACGAATACGCAGACGAGCATGACGTAAGCTGTGAGCTTTGCGGTGATGTTCGTGCCTGCACCGGCCACAAAGCATTGGCTAACAACTGCCTTGTTTGTGAATACTGCGGACAGGCAATTCCCGGTGCGGAACACTCTTACGCTTTCATTTGCGATACGGACTGTGATGTATGCGGTGCCACAAGAGCTGCGTCTCACTCGCCTTCTGCAGCAGATTGTACCGTTTGCCAGTACTGCGACCAAACCATTCCCGGCGCGGCTCACGTAGCACTCGAAACAGATTGCACCGTTTGTGCAAACTGTAACGCAGGCACCGGAAAAGCACATGAAGCAGATCCTCACAACTGTGTTGTATGTCAGCACTGCGGTAAGGCAAGCGGCAAAACGCATACGCCTAACACGGCAGTAAACTGCACACAGTGCGAGACCTGTGGCAAGAGCCTTGGCACTTCGCACACGGATGCGAACTCCGATGGTCACTGCGACAAGTGCCCGATGGAAACGCTTCCCGGCGAAAACTGGTACCCCTGGGCACCCCTTTGATGCCGAGATAACCGAATAAATGAATTTGAGCGACCTACCTTCGGGTGGGTCGCTCTTTTTTCATCGCCGCGCAACGCGCGGTGTATATCATCCGCGAAGCGGCATATCATCCGCGAAGTGGTATATCATCAGCCCTTGCGGCTGTATATCATCCGCGAAGCGGCATATCATCCGCAAAGCGGTATATCATCCGCGAAGCGGTATATCATCCGCGAAGCAGTATATCATCACCCCTTCGGGGTTGTATAAATGATAAGCCACGCAAAACATTCCCTCAGTCGCTTCGCGACAGCTCCCTTTACACAAGGGAGCCTTAAACACAAAAACATTTTGAACTGATTTTTATTCGCATTATCCTTATCGGCAATAGCCTATTTTGAACCACGCGACTATCGCGTGGTTTTCGTTATACAAGCAAAAAAGCGAGAGCCAAGATTTACTTGACTCTCGCCATAATTTTATTATGTAAGAATTACTTCTTTGCAATAGCTTCCTTTGCCTTTGCCGCGATGTTCTTCGCAGTCAGACCGTAGATCTCAAGAAGCTCGGGCACCTTACCGCTGCGGCCGTAAGCATCTTCAACGCCTACACGCTTTACAGGGCAAGGGAAGTTTTCGGAGAGTGCTTCGCAAACCGCACCGCCAAGACCGCCGATCACGCTGTGCTCCTCTGCAGTAACAACGGCGCCGGTCTTTCTTGCGGAACGCTCGATCAGCTCTGCATCCAGAGGCTTAATGGTGTGGATATTGATAACCTCGGCATCAATTCCATCTTCTGCAAGCATTGCAGCGGCTTCCATTGCAAGGTGAACCATGAAACCGGTCGCAACGATAGTTACGTCCTTACCTTCCTTGTAAACAACGCCCTTGCCGATCTCGAAGCGGTAGCCCTCAAGCTCAGCAGAGAGATCCGGAACGGCAAAACGGCCGTAACGAAGATAAACAGGACCGTCAAAGAGCAGAGCGGCTTCCGTAGCGGCATAAGCCTCGGTAGCGTCTGCGGGGCAAATAACCGTCATGCCGGGGATAGTACGCATCAGAGCGAGGTCCTCGTTCGACTGGTGAGTTGCACCGTCCTCACCAACGGTGATGCCTGCGTGGGTTGCACCGATCTTTACGTTGAGGTGAGGATAACCAATGCTGTTGCGCACCTGCTCGTATGCACGGCCGGATGCGAAAATCGCAAAGGTGGAAACAAAAGGAATCTTACCGGTGGTCGCAAGACCTGCGGCAACACTCATCATATTGCCTTCTGCGATACCGCAATCAAAAAATCTTTCGGGGAACTTCTTCTTGAATACACCCGTCTTCGTTGCCGCTGCAAGGTCTGCATCCAAAACAACGAAATCATGCTTTTCACCGAGGGCTGCCAATGCGGCACCGTAGGCTTCTCTGGTTGCTTTCTTTTCTGCCATGTCTACTTCCCTCCTTATTTCAACTCTGCATCGATTTTGTTAAGATCTTCTACGGCAACAAGGTACTGCTCTTCCTTGGGAGCCTGACCGTGCCACTCGCACTTATTCTCCATGTAGGAAACACCCTTACCCTTGATCGATTTTGCGATGATCACGGTGGGCTTTCCCTTCACGGTCTTCGCCTCCGCGAAGGCGGCCTCGATCGCGTCAAGGTCATGCGCGTCGATCGAAATTACGTGCCAGCCGAATGCGCGGAACTTCTCGTCATGGGGCGTGGGATCCATAACCTCGGCGATAGGACCGTCAATCTGAAGACCATTCCAGTCGATCACCGCGCAAAGGTTATCAAGCTTATAGTGAGCGGCAAACATAGCCGCCTCCCAAACCTGTCCCTCTTCGCTCTCGCCGTCACCAAGGATGGAATATACGCGATACGCATCACCCGAGATCTTTGCGGAAAGCGCCATGCCGCAAGCGGCGGAAATACCGAGGCCGAGAGAACCGGTGGTCATATCCACACCGGGCGTACCCTTCATATCGGGATGTCCCTGCAGGCGAGATTCGGTCTTACGAAGCGTCTTCAGCTCCTCTACGGGGAAGAAGCCGCGATGTGCAAGAACAGAGTACAGCGCAGGAGCCGTGTGGCCCTTAGAAAGAACGAAACGATCGCGCTTAGGATCCTTAGGATTCTTGGGATCAACGTTCATCTCTTCAAAATAAAGATAGGTCAGAATATCCGCAATGGAAAGAGATCCACCGGGATGGCCGCAGCCGGCGTTATACACGCCGTCAATAATGCCGTGACGAACTGCATTGGCAGTTCTTTTCAAGGCAAGCTTACGAAGTTCTTCCATAATTTACCCCTTTATAAATATATAATGTAGTTTTTCGAAAAAGAAAAGAGGCACAATGCTTTGCGCCTCTTTTTATGGTAATAAAATCAATATCTCTTGCGAGTCTTGGTCTGGAAGATGATACCGATAAGAGCGAGAACGCCAAGGAGAACAAAGCCAACAATAACAGGCTGATTCGCAAGGAAAGGAACAGAACCGCAAATCTTATCAACGATCTGAATGCCATATTTAGGCTTATCAAGAACGGTAACAACTGCCCATGCACCAAAGATGGAAAGACCCCAGATTTCGAACCACTTGCGAAGGATAATAGCAAGAAGAGCGATTACGCCACCTGCTGCAGCTGCAACGATGAGGTTGCCTGCGAAGGAAGAAAGCGCACCGATCGTGCCGGAATACAGAAGCCATGCAGGGAAATAAGCAAATGCTGCGATGTAAAGAACCATGTAAAGGAACTTACGAAGAAGGATTGCAATCACGCCCACAACAATACCAACGATCCATGCATACTCCGCAATGGCATCAACGGGGATCTTGGGAACAATGTAAGCTACGGTCACGCCGCAAGCGATGCAGAACATACCGAAGAACTTCTGCACGCCGAGAAGACGCTTACCAAACAAAAGTTCGATTGCACCGAGAGCGATCAGGATGTAAGCAGCGAAAGGATGGATCATCGAAACCATATCCCACAGCTTATCCCAAATGCCTGCTACCTTTTCGTTGAAAAAACCGTTATAGATCTTTTCATACACTCCTTCAATTTTGCTGAAATCAGCGCCAAGAATCTTATCTATCATTAGACTCCTCTTTCTCGGTGCGCACCTCGCGCCCGTTATTGTATTTGTTTATATTTTATCACATAATATTCCAAAAGTCAAGAGTTTTTCCATATTTTTTTTACAAAACGCATATTTTTAATTTCTTACAAAATCAGTCTCGTGATAAGCACGCAGCACGGAACGATAGCAGAAAAACAAAACATTTTTTTATTCTTCTTCCGCATTATCACGCAAAAAAAGCGCTCGGCCGTTTTTTGGGTGTCGAGCGCTTTTTAAAATATGCGAAAAAGACAATATTTGTTTGCATTTATCAATCTTTTGCGTTTTTCAAGAACGCAATCGTCTTCGGAGATTTCGGATTTTCCAATACCTCTTCGGGCGTTCCGAATTCCTCGATCACGCCGTCGGCCATAAAAATGACCTTGTCGGATACGCCCTTGGCAAATCCGATCTCATGCGTTACGATCACCATCGTGCGATCCGAATTCTTCAGCTCGCGGATCACCTTCAGCACCTCGCCCGTAAGCTCGGGGTCCAAGGCGGACGTCGGCTCGTCAAAGCAGAGGATCTTCGGAGAAAGCATCAGGGCTCTCGCAATCGCAACGCGCTGTTGCTGACCGCCCGAAAGCTGATACGGATAGGAATCTCTTTTTTCGGCAAGACCTGTGACGCGGAGAATCTCTTCTGCGCGCGCATCGATCTCGGCGAAAATCGCTTTTTTATTCTGCTTAAAATCCGCGCGCTCCTTGGCGTGCAGCCTCGGTGCAAGCGTGAGATTTCCGATCACGCTGTACTGCGGAAAAAGATTGAACTGCTGGAACACAAGCCCCATCATTCTCTGCGCTTCCTTGTCAACCTCGGGCAAGCCCTCGGCATCCATACCGAACACGCGATGTCCGTCGATCCATATTTCGCCTTCATCCGGCGTTTCAAGGAAGTTCATCGAGCGAAGCAACGTCGTTTTACCGCCGCCCGACGAGCCGATGATGGAGAGCACCTCCCCTTTTTCAAGCGTGAGGTCAATGCCCTTGAGCACTTCGTTATTGCCAAAACGCTTTTTCAAGCCTTTGATTTCAAAAAATGCCATACGCCACCTCAACACCTGATATAATCGAGCTTTTTCTCAATTTTGCTAAAGAGAACCGAAAGCAAGCCGTTAAAAATGAGATAGAAAACGCCCGCATAGAACAGCGGCCAAAGGATTACCTCGGCATTTACGATCTGCTTTGCGATCGTGAATAGATCCACATGAACGATAACGCTCGCAAGCGCAGTATCCTTGACGAGAGTAATGATCTCGTTTGACATCGGCGGGATGACGCGCTTGACAACCTGAAGAAGAACTACATGTCGGAACACCTGCCACTTGGACATACCGAGAACCTGGCCGGCCTCATGCTGCCCCTTGGAAATACTTTCGATGCCACCTCTGAATATTTCAGAAAAATAGCAAGCGTAATTGATGCAGAAGGCTACGCACACCATCAGCAGCTGCTCATTTATGGTACGAATAGGAATACCAAGCCAAAGTCCGGGGCCAAGCGCGAATATTATAATCTGAAGCATCAGCGGCGTGCCTCTAATAACCCACACAAAGCCCTTGGTTAAATAACTCAAGGGCTTGAATTTGGACATCGAACCAAAGGCGACAAGCAACCCCAGAGGGATTGCTGTCGCCAATGTCGCGCCAAATATTAGCAAAGTATAGACAAAGCCGTCTAAAAGTTCAGCAGTAATTTGCCAAAAAGTCATTCTTATTCAGCCTCAGTCTCTACAACTACGCAGCTCATACCGGCAGAGCCGTCCTCTGCACCGATCAGAGCATCCTTCATATCTGCAGTGGTCTTGTAAAGATCCTTGTCTGCCTGACGGATGATCGCAACCTGCTTGTTGTTCATGTAAGGAATGGTGATTTCCATTGCTGCCTGGCGCTCTTCGGTAATGGTCATGCCGTTCCAGATGCAGTCAATGGTCTTTGCATCAAGCTTTGCTTCCTTGGTTGCCCATTCGATAATCTGGAACTCAACCGCAACGCCAAGCTTCTCAGCGACCTTCTTCGCAAGCTCGATATCAAAGCCGATCAGCACACCGTTCTCCTCGTAAGCAATAGGAGCAAAGAGCGTGTAGCCTACAATAAATTTGCCCTGACCTACAATGTAATCCCAGTCAGCCTGCTCGGAAGCGGTGAGCTCAGCAACCGTTGCGTTCTTATCGATGCAAACCTCGGATTTAACACCGTACTTGTCAGCAATCGTGTCAACCGTTCCATCCTTCGCAAGCTCGATGAGAGCAGCGTTAATCTTCTTTGCCAAACCGCTTCCCTTACGGGCTGCAATACCGTACTGCTCGGTAGCAAGAACAAGATTCTCAACGATCATAAGAGAATTCGCATAGGTGGTATCCTTGCTCATATAATAGCCGGCCATAACGCTATCCATAACACCGACATCAATAGACTTAGCATTGAGCTGGAGAAGAACGTCCATTTGGCTGTTTACAGGGGAGAAGTCCTTTCCGAATTTGGTTTCATACTTCGAGCCGCCGCAAGAAGTGAATGCGAGGCACGCGGAGCAAAGCATTGCTACGCAAAGAACGAGGGTGATGATCTTTTTCATTTTAAAAAATCTCCTTTAGTGTTTTATCACTTTAATTTGTTAAAGCGTTATCATTATACCGCATTCTTCGCGGTTTGTCAATACTTTTTCGAGAGAAATTTTATTTTTTATAAAAAAAAGAAGAAAACGCGCTCTGCGGTCACAAGTAAAGCTCACGCAAGGCACGTTCCTATATATAGATAAATGAAGTTAAACCGCTCCGTAAAGGTTATAGATCGGAATTCCCTTTTGCGCGGCGAAGCGCTTGGTTTGCGCAGAGCCTCCGTTCTGGCGGCAAACGTAGCAGATCAGCATATCCGCGCGATCGATCAGGGCGCGGTTGCGCCGTTCCATGCATCCGCGCTCGTATTCCTCGGAAAGCACGATCGACTCGTCTGCCTCAGATAATACGTAGTTATAAGCGGCGCGCTGCATCGGCGTCCATTTTGCGGTTTGATTGGCGCAAGGAAGCATGAGGACGAGGCGCACGTCCGGATGGCTGACGCGAAAAAGGATCACCGCCTTGGCGGCATAGGTATCAAAGCCGATCGCTCCGCCGGTATAAAAGGTGCGGCAGCCCTGCTCGTACGCATAACGGATGGCACGCGCAAGAAGATCTCTGATCGCCGCCCCGCTTGAAGGCGGAATGGCGCGATGGCCGCTGAAGGCACAGCTTTCCACGGTCTCTCTCCTCTCAAAAATACTTTTTATTGCAAAAGAGCGGCTGCCGCAAAAGCGCGGCAGCCAAAACGGATTTCGTATGTAAGAGATCAGGCTTCGAGATCCTCCGCATCGCGATCCTGCTTGCGGTCTTCCTTCTTTTCCTTTGCTCTCTCTTCCTTTTCGTTCTTCTCTTCCTCGGGCGGCGTTACCACCACGGTCAGGCGCTCGACCACGTTTTCGCCCATTTCGGTGACGATGACGTAAAGACTCTTATAGCTGAAGCTATCGCCCTCGTGCACGTCCTCCTCAAGCATTTCAACGGCCCAGCCGCCCATCGTGGTATACTCGCTCTCAAATTCGCGATCCTTGAAATCGATCTCGTCAAAAAATTCCTCAATATTGGTCTGACCAAGGACGGAATACGTGTTTTCCGCCGTTTTCTCGATCTCAAGCTCGATAATATCGCTCTCGTCCCAGATATCGCCGACGATCTCCTCGAGGATATCCTCCATCGTGACGATTCCGAGCGTGCCGCCGTATTCATCCAGCACCACGATCATGTGCACCTTCATCTCACGCATCTTCTCCATGGCATCGGGAAGCTTCGTGGTTTTATGCACGTAGCAGGTCTCTCGGACGTAATCCGCGGGACTTACGTTTGCAACGCCAAGCTCGGCAACCGCCTTCAAAAACGGCGCGATATAGAATACGCCCTCAATATGGTCGAGAGAATCCTTGTAGTAGGGGAATCTGGAGTATCTCGCGGTCATGACCTCGGACAGAATGATCTCGGGGGCATCCTCGCAGTCGATACCCTGCACGTCGATACGGGGCGTGAGGATCTGCTCCACGGTGATATCCGAAAATTCCAGCGCAGACTGCAAAAGCTCTCCGCTATCCTCGTCGATAACGCCCTCCTCCTCGACCGTTTCAATGATCGTGGCAAGCTCTTCCTCCGTGACGAGGGGCTTATCCTCCTCATCCTCCTTTTTCCAGAGGCGGGAAACCGCGCGGACAAACGCCATGACGAGCGCGGTCAAGGGATAAAAGATCACCATGAGCGTACGAAGCGCGTACGAGGTAACGCATGCATACGGCAGAGCGAGGCTCTTGCCGAGAAGCTTCGGGATGATCTCGCCGA
This sequence comes from Eubacteriales bacterium, assembly GCA_045630385.1. Lineage (GTDB taxonomy): Bacteria > Bacillota > Clostridia > Oscillospirales > CAG-272 > UBA1740. Next base: position 15,949 of record JAZQTA010000009.1, read on the forward strand.
AAATCAAAAGCACAACCGTGGAAACCAAGGTGGAAACCACGCCGACGATCGCTTCGTTTTCTTCTCCGAGCAGGTTCAAGGTAATGATCGTGGACAGCGAGGAAAGCACGATGTTCACAACGTTATTACCGATCAGGATCGTCGTTAACGCCTCGGGATAACGCGTCTCGATCTTTTCCGCAACGCGCGCGCCCTTATTTCCATCCTCCGCCAATTTCTGCAGGCGCATACGGTTGAGAGAAGAGAGCGCGATCTCCACGGAGGAGAAGAATGCTGAGAAAACGATCAGCACAGCGCAGGCAATCAAATACTTCGTTATCATTTTTCCACCTCCTCATCGGTTGCGGACGCATCATCCGCCGCATCCTCTTCGGGCAGGTCGATCTCGGGATCGGCCAGCTTCACGGTGGCATACAGAACGCGGTTCTGCTCAATTTCATCAATCTCCACCGTCAGATCACCGACGGTAAAGCTATCCTCCTCCTCGGGAAGGCGGCCGAGCCTTTCGAGGATCCAGGTGCTGACGGGCTTATGCGGCGCAGTTCCCTGCGGAACGGCAAGGCCGATGCGGGTATACATTTCGCTGAGCGAAAGGCGGCCGCAAACGCGGAAATAGTTTCCGCCGAGCTTCACGAAATCATCGTCCACCACATCCTGCTCATCGTAGATCTCTCCGACGATCTCCTCGATGAAGTCTTCAATGGTAACGATACCGATGATCGAGGTGCCCGCGCGGTCATGCACAAGTGCCATAGACTGGCGCTTGCCGCTCATCTCTTCCTTCAAATCATCAATGGAAGCATCTAAGGTTGTAAAGTACGGTTTACGAATCAGCCGAGAAACGCGAACGTTTCTATCGGCGATATAGGCCTTCAAGTAGTCGTTTACGATCAAGATTCCGATGCATTTATCCAGACTGCCGCGGCATACGGGAAGACGAGAAAACTTCGTATGCTTAACGATATCGAAGATCGCCTCTCGCGGAAGCGAGATATCGAGCCACTGCACGTCAGCCTTCACGGTCAGAATATCCGCAACGCGGGTCTTCGAAAACTCCAATGCGGACTGCAAAAGCTCGCTCTGCTCCTCGTCCAAAACACCGTCCTCCTCCGAGGTTTCGATGATGGTGGAAAGCTCCTCCTCCGTCACCGTCGGCTCTTCCTTCACGACGACGATCTTATTCAAGAGCTTGGAAATTCCAAGGAAAATGATCGTGATCGGATAAAGAACGTATTTGATGCCGCGAAGCGAGGGAGCGGCGGACATCGCCCAGCGCTCGGGCATATCCTTTGCGAAGTTTTTCGGAACGGTTTCCGCGAAGATAAACACCACGACCGTGGTGATTGCCGTGGCAACGGTGGTCACAACGCTTTCCGCTACGGAAACGCCGCGCTCGCGAAGAGCAACGAAAACGTGCCCCGAAAAAATGGTGGCAACCGCGGCGGCGCCGCAGTTCACAAGATTATTGCCCACCAGAAGCGTCGTCAGATACAGGTCATACTTCTCGCGAATCTTCAGCGCGAGGTCTGCCCTGCGGTTCTCTTCTTCTTTATAGCTCAAAAGCTTGATCTTGCTCACCGAAGAAAAAGCCATTTCGGTGGCGGAAAAATAGGCGCTTGCTATCAAAAGCAAAACGTACACGGCGATAAGTAGCCAACTACTCGGGTCCATGGAAAAAAAACCACACTCCTCTGTTTTGATATAAGGTGTATAGAGCACACCAATTATATATTATATAGTATATAAGGAAAAAAGTCAAGAGGTGGCGTGTTTTTCCTTCCTTTATTTATAGATTTTCGGTCAAAAATCGGCATTTTCGGCCTTTGCCCACGCTTTTGCGCGCAAAAAGCGCATCGGAAATCACAGAAAAAAGCGTACTGCACGCAACGAAGGAGCAGACAAAGAAGAGGATCTTCAACAGCATCCACGGCAGAGTGGTCACCGTTCCGTTCATCGAAAACAGGCGACGCGAGGCAAACGCGGAAAGCGCGGCGCTGATCAAGGGCGGCGCTGACGCCGTGAGAATAGGAATGCGGAATCGGATCGAGCGGCGCAGGCGGCGAAGCGAAAGAAGAAAATTATAAAGCTCCATCACGATGATCATCACGGCGTATCCCCATACCCCAAGCACCGGAAGAAGAAACCAAACGAGCAGAACCGAAAGAAGCGAATCGGTGATATTGATCCACATGGAAGCCACCTGCTCACCGATGCCCTTCAGCATCTGATCGGTCACGTGATCCAGATACATGATCGGAACGACCGGCGCGAGCATGGCAATATAGCGCCCCGCCTCCGCGCTGTGATAAAAAAGATTTCCGAGCTCCTCTGAAAACAGCAGGAGAAGCGCCGCCGTGGCGATCCCGTAGCGAAGCGCCGCAAGAAAGGATTTTTGGCACATGCGCTCCATGCGCGCACCGTCGCCATTCGCCTTCGCCTCCGCAAATTCCGGTACCAAAAGGCTCGCAAAGGAGGTCAGAAGCGCCATAGGATACAAAACGAGCGGCAGAGCCATGCCGTGCAGAATGCCGTAGGATGCGAGCGAATCCGACGCGCTCTGCCCGTAAAGGCGCAGGCGCTTGGGGATCAGAATATGCTCGGCGGTGAGAAGCGCCGAGCGCAGATAGGCAGATACCGCCAGCGGCAACGCCACGCGGCACACGGGAAGAAACGCTTCCCCCCCGTCCCCCTTTTCTTTTTTGCGGCGCGACAAAAGGAATTGAAGCCAAGCAAGCGCGAACGCGAAAAGATCGGTCAGCACCGCCGTTACGGCGAGAATGATGCATGAGGCGGCAATATTTTCATGATCGGCGCGCGACAGCAAAACGACCGTGAGCAGAAGCCGAAGCAGCTGCGAGCCGACTTGCACGCCCGCATTGTTTGCTACGCGGCGGATGCCGACGAAATAACCGATGAACACGGAAAGAAGCGCTTCCGGGAGAAGCGAAAGCGCAAGAATGCGAAGCGGAAGCACGGTGCGCGCATCCGCGAGAAAATACGCGCCGAAGAAGGGCGCGAATAAAAACAGCACCGCCGAGGAAACGCCGCCGAAAAGCAACGCGTACAGCGTTCCCGCGCGCAAAACCGAGCCGACGGCGCGATCCCCCTTGCCGAGCGCGGCGGCCACAAGATTCGTCATCGCAAGGGAAACGCCCGAGGTGGCAAAGGTCAAGGCAAAGCCGTAGACCGTCATGATCAGCGTGTAAAGCCCCACCCCCTCTGCGCCGACCGCCCCCGAGACGAACGAGGATGCGAAAAGTCCCACGCCGCGCATCGAAAGTGCCACCAGCGTCAGCAGTATTCCGTTTTTAAAAAATCTCTTCTTGTCGCTCATTTCCGTTTTCTCGGCAAATGCCTTCCCTTTCCTATTGCTTATCTTTTTTATTTTATGAAAGCCTCGGCTTGTCTTATGAAAACGAAAATATTTTCTAACAAAGCAAACAAAAAGCGAGAACAAACGCACCGCCAAATCTCAATATTTTTTCTCGAAAATAACGTTATATGAAAACAATTATTTTCTTTTTTGCAAAATGCCAAAAAAGAGGCCGCGAACAAAAGCCGCGGCCTCCAAAAAACTATTCTATTTTTTATTTAGATCGACAATAAACCCATTCCTGAACATTGGATATATCACCACCATTGCTCATCGCAGTCTTCGATTCAAGATTATTCGTAACCTTCTGATATGTGTATACTTTTTCATAATCAACATAACTACTCAAATTGCACTCAAATCTAAAGAATCTCGATGTTCCCATACCGTCCTTCGTACTCGTGCTTTTAGGCAAAATACTATGGCAATTATAACCCATAATACCCTTGTCATAACAATAGTCTTTATCCACAGCAGGGCAATTTACGGTAGACTTTATCGCATAGAAGTATATATACGCGCGACCATTAAAGGTGCCTTTTACATTCGAAATCGCTCTATTGGTACCTTGTGCATATGCCACATTATACATCCAATGCCAGTAAATCCAACCGTCTCGGCTATTAGTTACAACTCGCTTGGTGCTTCCGTTATCATATCCTTCGTATGGAGCCTTAGCAAATTCTTTATAATACTTGTTCGCGGTATCATATCCCGTCGGGAAAGATGCATAATTTATGGAGCCGGATCCGGTTTCTCTCCACGTTTCATTGATTTTCGTCCATCCGGACATGGATGCATTGGTAGATTCGGTTGTTTCAGTCTTCGTATACGTCCACTTTCTATCAACGACCTGTGCTCCGGAGGGAATCTCCGATGCTTTTACCCAAACCGCAGCTTTTTGTTCCCAACGTGCAGTAATTGTCAGATTCGCTGCAGATCCGGGCTTGGTGGAAGCAGAAACAGCATTTCCATTCGCATCATACCAACCAAGGAAATTATGATAATCTCGCTTGGGCGTAGGCAACGTGCCAAGAGTATCACCAAAGGTGAGCGTCTTAGTTCCGGGCGAAACCGTTCCGCCATTCGCATTGTAGGTAAGTGTGAATTTCTTGGGAGTCCAGCTTGCATATACTGTAAGATTGGTTGCAGAGCTCGGCACAGTAGATGCCGAAACCGCCGTCCCGTTCGAAAGCTTCCATCCCGCAAAATCATAATTTGCTTTCGTGGGTGTCGGCAATGTTCCAAGACTATCGCCAAAGGTAAGAGTTTTAGACCCGGGAGAAACAGAACCACCTTTCGCATCGTAGGTCAGCGTAAACGTCTTGGGAGTCCAGTTTGCATAAATCGTAAAGTTAGCGGCAGTGCCAGGCTTCGAAGATGCATTTACTGCTGTTCCATCCGAGAGGCGCCAACCTGCAAAATTATAGTTAGCACGCGTAGGTGTAGGCAACGTGCCCAATGCATCTCCAAAGGTCAAGGTTTTAGAAGAAGGAGATACCGAACCACCATTTGCATCGTAGGTTACGGTAAACGTTTTAGGCGTCCAATGTGCATACAATGTTTGATTTGCAAGTGCGGTTACAAACGTTTCTGCAGTTATCTGCGTACCGCCACTTGCCGCCGTATACCATCCGGCGAAATTATAATTTGCTCTCGTGGGAGTCGGAAGCGCACCGAATGCTTGATTGTAGTATACGGTTTTTGAAGTCTCGGATACACTGCCTCCATTCGCATTGAACGTAACGGTGCTGGAGGTCAGCATGTTATTGAAGGTTGCCTCATCAATCTGCTGAACGCCCTTCGATGCCGTCAGCATACCATCGTTCACAGCAGATCCGCAAAGGTAATATTTACCGGTTACTTTCAGATATCCGGCAACCCCTGCATCCAATTTTCCAAAGGTCACGTTTTTGCTGATAACCGTGTTTTCGCTTTTGGAGCTTAAAATAATTTCTCCATACAACTTAACCTGCGTATTGGCCGCCTTCATGATAATCGCAAAGCCGGGGGCGTTTTCCACCGTTACGCGCGCAAGCTTTACAGTCGCAGAAGCGAATTCCAACGGCGTATCCACATTACCAACAAGCTTCATGTTGCTGATGAAGGTTTCTGCCGCATCGGATTTAATGCTGAGATTTGTGAACGTCTTTCCTCCGCCGAACAAAGCAAAATATTCCGTAGAATCAGAAATAACGATCTTCTCACCATCGAAGGAATCCGTCATTTTGGTCAAATCCAAGGTGATTCTCTTTGCACCGGAATTCAAGATCGCCTTTGCAACTTCCTCATTTTTTGCCATAGCACTGATTTCCGCACAGCCCGCAAAAGCGGTGGTTCCGATACTTTCCACAATGTTATCAATTGAAAAAGCCTTCAGCGAAGTGCACCCCTTAAACGCATTATCGCCAATGTGCGTTACACCGTATGCAACCACGCTCTCGAGATTTGTGCACCCCTCAAAGGCGTTGGCAGGAATTTCGGTGATATAAAGAGGCAAAATCACAGTTTTGATCTCGGTGTTTCCGCGGAAAGCGTTTGCGCTGATTGCCTTAGTCTGATATGCAGAATAAGTGTTATCTCCGTTGTTTACCGAATAGTACTGCGGAATAGATACTACGCCATCAAAGCCTTCGGGTGCATCAAAACCGGTAATCGTGCCATCCAAATTCACTTCAAGGCCTTCCGTTCTACCGGTTACACCAACGATATACTCATTTACCTCATAAGGAATTTCAAACGAAACAACGCCGTTCTCACAATCGTTAAAGTTTGCGTTATCCTTGGAATAATCCAAATACTCATGTCGTTCGTCGTCAAGAACGCTAAACGAATACGTATAATACGAACCCGTTGCAACGTCATATCCAACCACGCCATATACATGAACGGTTCCCGCCATTACAAGACGGTAATAACCTTCCGCATCTGCAGTATACTTTTTGCTCCATGATTTTTTCTCCGAGCTTCCTGCCGAATACTTTACGGAGGATTGATACTCGTTACGCTCGAGTTCCTCTTCATTGACGGATGCAGTCTTGCTGTTTTGCCCCCCCAGCGCTTCCGTCAAATTATAGCTGGTTTTTTTCAAAATCTCAGAAGAAATAGCGTTGGCAATCTGAGAATTTACACTTACCTCTTGGCTCTTTTCGTATCCCTCTTCGGAACCCCAAGAGTTCGAATTATTCTCCACCGTATTGTAATAAGAGGAGGAATCACTGGTATTTACCGTGCCGACATAAGTTGACACATGACCATCTGCGTGTTCAGCCTCATGCGTCTTTCTACCGGAAGCCGCCTCAGCCCCCACGGTCGTCGTATTTTTAACACCGGCACTTACTTTTGCGACCTTTACCGGAAGAGAGATACCCGCCTCTACTTCAGTTGTATTTTGCACACTTACCTTTGCATCTGCATAAGTGTCTTTGGTCTTATCATAGGATTGATTGATACCAACAGACTGATCTCTTGTAACCTTAGAGGACGAAGAATGAGATCCACCCGATTCGTTACTAACGTACGTTGAACCACTGCTACTGTTGCTGACGAAATAATTACCACCAACCGTGTTACCTTCGGAGTCGGTTCTTTCCTCACTCTTTATCTGCAAATCTTGGTTTTCTTCTTCTTCAAAATAAATTTGATTCCAATCCTCAGACAACGTCCAACCGGAGCTTCGCGTGGTCGCATTAGAAATAGAATTTGCAATGGTTTCAGCCTGTTCGCTGGTAATCGTTTCCGTGTATTCAAAATTAACCGTCATATCAAGCTTTTGATAATTGCCAATATAACCTATTTGATAGAGCGGCACATTATCAATTCGCCCGATATTATAAACAAACAAGAATTGTCCGGTTTTGTCATCCTCTATGATAACCGGAGCACCATAATCACTATAGCTCGTCGCTCTGTTTCTATTAGACGTCCAGTTTGCGTGAAGAGTTATATTACCGATAGTTCCTTCTTTTATTCTGGAAACAATGAAACCATCATTATTTGACCAACCAACGAAGGTATAACCGTACCACGAAGGGCTTATCAGTGTCGCACCCGTGTCTATCGTATATTTAATGCTTTCCACAGGAACATCAGGCGAATCGAAGGTTATCGTATATTCTACCTTTTCCCATTGCGCATAAAGCTTCTTATTTCCGGTGGTGCCGGGCGCAATCTCGGATACCTGCGTTCCATCACTGGTTTTCCATCCTCTGAATATATATCCGGGAGACTCCAAATCTTCAAGTTGCGCGCCAATCTCGGATACATAAGATGTGGGGTTGTTATTTACCACACCGACAGATGCTAAATATGTATCGCTTACGAACAAATCGTACGAAATGCTGTAATTTGTTCCCGAAATCATGGGGATCACATCTTGCTTTACAAGCACCTCTTGGCAAATGTCGCAGTGCGATCCTTGAGTAAGACCTGTACTCGTTTGCGTTGCAGGAATTGCTTCATCAATCACCGCATTGTGTCCGCTTGAGAGAATCGTAGTTTCATTTCTCTCTATTTGATTATTGCAAGCCTCATCGCTATAAATTCTTCCGCAGGCTTCGCAATACCAAAACTCGATTTGACCGTCTTCTGTACAAGTAACATCCTTCGCGGCGCTGTGAATCAGCACATGCTTACAAACATTTCCGCGGTAAAGCTCGATATCACCCCATCCGGCAACATATCTAAAGAGAGCAACGGCATCCTTGGTTGTAACTTTATTATCGCCGTTTACGTCCAGTGCCACAGAATCCACTTCAACGTTCCAACCCGCCACGTAGCGGAACAAAAGAATGGCATCCTTCGTATTCACCTTGGAATCCCCATCGATATCGCCGGGCAAACCATGATAGATTCTGATATTGCCATTCACAACCGTCAAGCCGACAGGTCTCTCATTTTCATCGTATATATCATTTTGATCGAAGTGAACATTTATATCAGCAACATAGTTATCCGGAGCGTTCTTTGCTACAACAAAAGTCAGTACGGCAAACTGTCCCTCAGCATGCATCTCCTCCAAAGGGCTGATCATCGTAATGGAAAGCGGATTATTATAAAGCTCCGCCGCAGCAACGTATGAACCAAATGCGGGATTAAATTCAACCGCTTGCAACGTCAACACATTGGAATCATACGCAACATCGAATTTAAGCGATGTCAGGCCGGGGTTGTTTTTGAGATCAAGAACAATCTTTACTTCATCCCCGGGAACTGCAGTTTTAGAAGCTACAGACAGCGTCATACTCTTGTCGGATGGTAATTCCGATGCAAAAATGGTCAAAGGTAACGCGCACAGAAGCATTACCATAGAAAGAACGAACGCGATAATGCGTGAAAAATCTTTTTTCATCTTTTTTCTCCTTTTATTTCAAAAATAAAATCATGAGATTATTCAACGACAAAAACAAAACCGTTGATTACTTCAAACGCAATGGGCTCGAAATCCTCGTCATATACCTCATCAATATACATGCCCAGTCGGATTTCCAATACGTCTCCAACCTCGAGCGTTTGCGGAATTTCAAAGTGCAACGTAGCAAACGTACCGTTTTCACTAACCTCAACAAGCGGGCTGATACATGTCAGCGGTTGCGGATTATTATACGGTGTCGGCGCAGTCACATACACGCCAAATGAAGAATCAAATACTACGTTCTGCAAGGTCAGACTTTCATCATATAAAACATCGAATTTTAAAGATGCAATACCCGGATTGTTGAAGAGCGAAATCACGACTTCAACGTCACCATCCCCAACCTTTGCAAATGCATCCTCTACCACAATCGCGGGACCGGCAATATCTCTTTCATATTGCGCAAATATTTCAACATCCTCTGTAATCCTATCATACGCCTTATCCCAACCAACAAATCGGAAGCCTTGTCTCGTCGGATTCGAAGGAGGGGTAGCGCTCTGCCCTGATTCAACCGTTTCGGTTTTTATCACCGTACCGTCAAAATCTTTAAAAAGCACCACATACGTGCTTGGCGAGGCGTTGGCGCGATAAACCGCGGTCACCGTCTGATTCGCTACAATATTAATATACGATCCATCCCAACCAACGAATTCATATCCCGCTCTGCTCGGTGCTTGAGGGGGCGTTGCATCGCCGCCTTGATCAACCAGCTGTGTTTTCAAAACCGTTCCATCGTAATCCTTGAAGGTGACGGTATACTGTACCACTTCGACAGAATTCGCTTCAAACTGCGCTTGATACGTGACGTCAGAGAGCACGGGGGCAATTTGCGGCGTCCAACCGATAAAGGTGTATCCTGCTTTTACAGGAGTGACACCGTTGTATGTAGGTGTTGTTCCCTTGGGCACCTTCAAATCGGTTTCGAGCACGGTATCTCCGTTTTTCCAAATAACCGTATATTCTTCGGGTGCTATATACGTAACGGCGTTGCTCCAATCACTGTTCGTGTAATTCACTCCGTCACCGATGGCGCGAATCTTAAAAGTTTGGCCGTTCGTCAGTTTCCTGCTCGTCGTGGTGTTTTCCACGGAGAGAATCTCGCCATCAATGCTAATTTCAAATTTGTTCGCGACCGTATTCGCGCCCCACGATGCTGTGTCTCCCGAAAGAGTCACCCATGGAGCAGAAAGCTTCGTCGGTACTGTATTTCCGCCGCCACCGCATGCAACAAGGCTCAAAATACAGGCAAAAAGAAGCCCGAATGCGAATATACGCAATACTTTCTGTTTCATCCTTTGTTCCTCCTGAAAATGTTTACTATATACGCCTATTACTATAATAGATGTACAAACGATGAACTTATTATAGCACTCCTTTTAAAAAATACAAGCGCTTTTTTTAGAAAAATACATTTTTTCTTTTTATTTTTGTGAAATAAGACAAACTTTCTGTTAATAATTTATTAGTGTTGTACAAGAGATGTACATCTATTATAGTAATAGGCGTACACAATTCTTTTTTCATCCGTTTGGGTGCACCACGCTCCAACGCAAAAACGAATAATTAAAAAAGTCGTTCACGTTCTAAAATGCAGAGCAAACGGCTTTTCTTTTTTAATATGCACCAAATTTTATTTTAGAAGCAAAAAAAATGCCGTTGTTCTCCTTTTTTAGCAGAGAACAACGGTATTTTTGTAAATATATATTTGCTTTTTTGGTTTTTACCCTATAAAAAGTTCATCTTCCAAAAAAACGCAAAAACAAATCTTATAAATATTATTTTGCGTATTTTTCGACAATCTTATGCATTTCGGGAAGTGCCTTTTCCATATCGGATACGAGCTTGAACTGATTTCTTGCGCGGTCAAGATTGTGTCCTTCACGGCTGGTGCGGAAGTAGGTATCGCCCTGCAGATAGTCCGCAAGGAAGCGCTCGCCGCACTCCAGCGTCATCATGATCGCCGCCTCGGGCAGATAGGAGATCTCCGCATCGGTAAGACCGCCGGCCGCGCCCTCCAAAAATCCCTTTACGTAAATTTCGAAGAGGCCGATATCAAAGTTAACCTTCGAAAGATCCGTTTCATCCTCAAGCGCGGTGGTGGCGCCGAAGCGGATGGAATCACCGAAATCGTTGATCGCATAGCCGGGCATGATGGTGTCCAGGTCGATGATGCAGATGGGGTTACCCGTGCGCTTATCGAAGAGAATGTTGTTAAGCTTGGTGTCGTTATGCGTTACGCGGAGCGGAAGCTTGCCTGCGGCGTATGCATCCTCGAAAAGATGCATGAAGCCCTCGCGCGCCTCTACGAAAGCGATCTCCTCCTTAACGGATGCCGCTCTTCCCTTCACGTCGGCGGCAAGCGCTTCCTTGAACTGACGGAAGCGATCGGGCGTATTGTGGAAATTCACGATGGTCTCCACGAGAAGATGCGCGGGGAAATCGCGAAGAAGCGCCTGGAAGTTACCAAACGCAACCCCGCTCTGATAGAACTGCTCAGGGTTCTCCACCTTATCGAAGCTTGCGCTGTCTACGATAAAGAGCGTTGCGCGCCAAAATTCGCCGTTCTCATCCTCGTAGAAATTCTTTCCGTCCACCGTCTTAACGAGGGTGAGCGTTTCGCGCAGAGCATCGCCGCCGCGCGCAAGAATGTTCTTGCGAAGATGCTCGGTGACGAGCGCATAGTTGCCCATCAGACCTGCGGGATCCTTAAACACACGCTTATTGATCTTCTGAAGAATGTAGTGACGCTCCTTTTCGCCATCCTTGCAGATAACGAGGTGCGTTTCATTGATGTGGCCGTTGCCGTAAAGCCCGGTGCTCACGACCTCACCCTCGAAGGTGAAGGCTTTTGTAATATGGGGAAGCTGATTCATGATTGCTTTCCTTTCTGTATTTATATTTTATCTTTATTATCTTATTACGAGAGAGCGCGAGCGTCAACGCCCGTCGAGAAGAGCCGCACCGAGAATGCCCGCATCGTTTCCGAAGGTCGCGAGGGCAATGCGCGCGCATTTCACGCTACCGGGATTCAAGGCTTCCACTTGCTTTTGCAAAGGAAGCAGAAGCGCCTCTCCCTGCGCAGAGAGGCCGCCACCGATCGCGATGATCTCGGGCTGGAGAATATTAACGATATTGATAATACCGATCGCAAGATATCGGATAAAGCTATCCACGACCGCCTGTGCGGCAAAATCGCCGCGCTTTGCCGCATCAAACGCGGTTTTTCCGGTCACACCGTCAAGGCCGTCTGAGAGCCGCCACATAATACTGTCGGGACAGCGCTCCATCGCGCGCCGACTCTCACGTATAATAGCGGTGGCAGAGCAATAGGCCTCAAGGCAACCGCGATTGCCGCAGGTGCACGCTCGGCCTTCGGCCTCCACGATCACATGCCCCGGCTCAGAGGCGCATCCGTTGAAGCCCTCCCAAATTTTCCCGTCAAGGGCGATACCGCCGCCAACGCCCGTACCGAGCGTGAGCAGCACAAGAGAGGATGCGCCGCACCCGACACCCCAGACCGCTTCCGCAAGGGCGGCGGCATTGGCATCGTTGGCCACGAAGCAAGGAAGTGAAATCGCCTGCTCAATGCATGCGCCAAGCGGCTCGTTATGCCAGCCGAGATTGGATGCATCGATCACGCATCCGTTCTTCACGCATCCCGGAGCACCAACGCCGACGTGCGAAGCATCGGCAAGCGCGATGCCGTGCTTTTTGCATACCGAACGGCAAAGTGCCGCAATATCCGCCGCAATTTCGGCAGAGGAACGCGGCGCACGCGTTTTTATACTATCCTTGCATACAATCCGCCGCGTTTCGCAGTCCACAAGTCCGACGGCGATATTCGTGCCGCCGAGATCTACGCCAATTGCGTATTTCATAAGAGTATCCTTTCAGGCAAGGCTGCTAAACCGTATTTGACAGTTTTACGATACCATTATATCAAATCGCCTTGACTTTTTCAATAGAAAATAGTATAATTATTTTGTAATATCGATTTTTTATCAATCTTTTTTACAAAAAAAGGAGAATACCATGACGCAGGCTGAAATCACGTCCGTCCTCTGCGACCTTTATAAGATCACGGGGTTCCGCATGTCCTTGCACAATGCGGATTTTGAAGAAATCGCCGCATATCCCGCAGAGCCGACGGCCTTTTGCGCCTACGTACATTCTCTTCCGGGCGAATTTCAAAAATGCCGCGAATGCGACCGTAACGGCTCGCGAGAAGCGCTTCTGCTTGGGCGCGCGCACTCTTATCATTGCCGCTTCGGGCTGACCGAGGTTGCAAGTCCGCTTTACAGCTTCGGTATCCTCACGGGATTCCTTATGATGGGACAGGTGACCGTCGGCGAACCGACGGAATGCGAATCCGTGCGAAAGATCCTTCCCGAAAAGGAGTTTCGCGAAAATCTCCTTTCCTCCGTGCCCTCCGTGCCGCAGGACCTGCTTGCCTCTTACGTGAAAATTCTCACCATCTGTGCGGAATATCTGACGCTTTCCAACGCGCTCGATATCACACATCAGGATCTCGGCGCAATGGCGAAAAACTTTATCGCGCAAAACTTCCACAAAAAGATCACGCTCGGTGATATCTGCAAGCACCTTGCCTGCTCAAAATCCACACTCGTGAACAACTTCCGCAAAACCCACGGCACCACCGTGACCGCTTATCTCACCGAGGTGCGCTTAAAAGAGGCGGAAAAGATGCTGATCGGGAACGAGAGAACGCTCTCGGAGGTCGCGGCCATGTGCGGCTTCTCGGACCAATCCTATTTCAGCAAGGTATTTTCCGCAAAAATGGGCTGTACCCCCGGCGATTACAGAAGGAGGATACAGGATGAAAATTCTTCACACGGCTGATCTGCACCTCGGCGCACCGATGCGCACCCATCTGCCGGCGCGCGAGGCACGGCTTCGCAGAGACGAGCTTCTTTCCACTCTTCACACACTCTTAAAGGCGGCAAGAGCGACGGAATGCTCCGCCGTCATTATCGCAGGAGATCTTTTCGATACCGCGGCAGCCGCCGCATCGCTTACCCCCGCAGTTCTTGACGAGATAAAAACCTTTTCGGATATAGATTTTTACTATACGAGAGGCAACCACGAAGCGGATGCGCATTTTTCTTCTCCTCTGCCGAAAAATCTCCATATATTCGGGGATAGTCTTACGTATTTTGAAAAAGGAAACGTCGTATTCTTTGGAAAAAACGTATGGAAAAAAGAGGATTTTGACAATATTTGTTTGCAAGAAGAGAAAACCAACATACTGATCGCGCACGGCGCGTGGTCGGATGGCTACAATAAAAGTGCCGACATCCCCCTCGGTTATCTTTCGGGACGGCACATCGACTACTGCGCGCTTGGGCACTACCACACCTACGCGACAAAGCGCGTAGATGAAAGAGGGATCGCCGTATACGCCGGCACGCCCGAGGGGCGCGGCTTCGACGAAATCGGGCCAAAGGGCGCGGTGCTGATCGAGATCGAAGGCAAAAGGATATCCCATCAATTTCTCCCTCTTGCGCGCCGCACGCTCCACCGCATCGAGGCGGACGTTTCGGATGCAAAAAGCCTGCTTGACGTTTTTTCTCTTTGCGAGGCCACGCTGACCGACGCGAAAAAGGAGGATCTTGTGCGCCTTGTTCTCACGGGAAAAAGAAAGCACCTTCCTACGGTCGAGCCCGAAGCCGCAGAGCGGCATTTGCACGGAAAATTTTATTATCTTGAGATTGAGGATGCGACGAGCGCCGCTCCGGATATAGAAAAATACAAAAACGAAAGCTCCCTGCACGGAGAATTCGTGCGCGCCGCAATGGCGGACGGCTCGCTCTCCGCCGAGGCACGAATGCGGATCATCAGCCTCGGGCTTGCCGCGCTGAACGGAGAGATCGGAGGTGGTGCACGGTGAAGCTGATTTTCGCACACGTTGAAAATTTCGGCACGCTGAAGGATTTTTCGCTTTCCTTCAACGAGGGACTGAATGCACACTGCATGGAGAACGGCGAGGGAAAAAGCACGCTGATCGCATTTTTAAAATGCATGCTTTTCGGGCTTTCGGATAGCCGCAGTCGCGATCTTACGGAAAATGAGCGCAAGCGCTATCTGCCTTGGCAGGGCGGCGCGTTCGGCGGTTATCTTACTGTGGAGCACGAGGGTGCGGAATATCGCATCGTTCGGCGCTTCGGCGCTCGGCCTGCAGAGGATACGCTTGCGGTGTTTGACGAGCGCACGGGAGCACCCACGAATGCACTCGGTAAAATCCCCGGCCAGACGCTTTTCGGCATAGATGCAGAGGGCTTTTCGATCTGCTCTATTTTCTCCGAGCGCGGTTACTGCGCACAGCTTGAAAACGAAAGCATCATCGCCCGTTTGGGATCGGAGGATAGCGTTCAAGGGGCATCCGCCGCGTTGGATCTGCTTGCGGAGGAGCGGCGCATCTATGAAAAAAGAGGCGGCAGAGGAATGCTTTCCGAGCTGGAGGACGAGCTTACGATAAAAAAGGAAAGCCGTGAAATGCGCGAGGCGGAGGCGGCGGCGCTGCCCGAAAAGGAGCGCGCCTTTCTTTCCGCAAAGGCCGCCTTGGCCGCATTAACGGAGGAAAGCGAGGATGCCGCTCTCGCCGAAAAAAAGAAAAGACCGACGCTTATTTGGGCATTCATCCTTCTCGCGGCCTCCCTTTCGGCGGCGGCGCTTTCGGTGATCGGATCTTCTTTTTCTCGGCTTGCCTTGATCGGATTCTTGCCCGCGATCATCCTGCTATTTTTGGGAATACACGCATTTTTTGCAAATATTAATTTACAAAAAGAGGAAAAATTTCAAAATTGCAGCAACGCAAGCCCCTCTTCCCTTGCAGGAAAGAAAGGTATTTTTGAAGAGAGATACCGCGCCTCCACCGAAAGTGAAAGAGCATACGAGGCCGCACGGGATGCACGCGAGGAGGCAGCGCTTCTATCCGCCGAGATCGAGCTGCTTGAGAAAAAGCGCGAGCGCATCCAAACCCATCTTTCCGACATTAAGAAAACCGAGGAGCTGCTCGAGGGCGCTCTGACCGCCTACCGTGAAAAGCGCGCGTCCTTATCGCACACCTTTTTTGGGGAGCATCTGCACGCGCTCGGCATCAAGGACGGCGAAGCCTATCGCTTGGGAGATCGCTTCGCGGTTTCCTTTCTTGACGGCAGTTCCTATCATGCGGCAGACACCTTGAGCCGCGGCGGAAAGGATCTCGTTTCGCTTGCGCGCTCGCTGGCGCTCACCTCGGCGCTTCCCACAGCACTCGCGCTTCCGCTCTT
This sequence comes from Eubacteriales bacterium, assembly GCA_045630385.1. Lineage (GTDB taxonomy): Bacteria > Bacillota > Clostridia > Oscillospirales > CAG-272 > UBA1740. Next base: position 32,027 of record JAZQTA010000009.1, read on the forward strand.
TCTGGACGATCCCTTTCTTTCCTACGACGACGGGCGCCTTGCCACCGCGCTATCCACGCTCGGCGCGCTCGCAAAGGACCGCCAGATCCTTTACCTCACCTGCTCGCACAGCCGCATGCCGTAACGCTATATAAAAATTCAAAAAAAATCAAAAATACCCCTTGACAAGCGAGAACAAAAGTTATATAATAGAGTGTACGACTTTGGGCAATAGCCTAAACTATGCCTTTTTTCGTGCAAAACGTCAATCATCAATGACGGGAGGGATGGTTAGTGAAGCTGGATCTCAGACCGCTTCTGGCAGGTGATCGCCTGCTTGAATTCGATTATGAGCTGCCTCTTGACAGCCATACCGAGGATACCACGAGCTTTCTGTGGGGTACGCGTTTTCCTTCTCCCATGAAGGTGACGGGAAATATTACCAACACGGCCGGATACATGAGAATGACGCTTTCGCTCTCGTGCGACTACGTTGCACAGTGCGCAAGATGCCTTTCGAACGTTGAGGGTCAGTTTTCCCTTAACCTTGAGAAAACCGTTGCACCAAAGAATTTGCTTGGGGATATCACCGAGGACAAGCTGGATGACTACGCAATCATCGAGGACGGATTTCTGGATATGGACGAGCAGTTGCTTCTGCAGCTCGAGATGGAATTTCCGCTTCGCTTCCTCTGCAAGGAGGATTGCAAGGGCTTGTGCCAAAGATGCGGCAAGAATCTGAACGAGGGTCCGTGCTCCTGCTCCGAAAAGGAGATCGACCCGAGAATGGAGCCCTTGCGCAAGCTTCTTCTGAAAATGCAGGAAGAAGAAAAAGAAGATCAAAAATAAATTCACATAAAGAGATTGCGTTGTCGCAAGCTCGTATCAGGAGGTAAACAACATGGCAGTTCCGAAGAGAAAAGTGTCTCATTCCAGAAAGATGAAGAGACGCTCCAGCGTTTGGAAGCTGGAAAACCCCACCAACATCGTTAAGTGCCCCCAGTGCGGTGAGTTCAACCGCGCATACCGCGTATGCAAGGCGTGCGGCTACTACAAGGGTGTTGAGGTTATTGCTAAGAGCGAGCCCGTTCAGAAGTAATTTTGACGCTTGCGCTTGCACGAAAAAGCGGTTGCTTTTGCCGTTCGGCATGGCGACCGTTTTTTCTTTCCTTTTTGATTTTTTAAAGACGAGGAATGCAAAATGATTTTTATGGATATAAATTTCCGCTCCGAGGCGCTCAATGGGAACGCCAGAGCCTCCCTGCTTTTGCCGGATCGGGCGGAATGCTTCAAAACGGTTTGGCTTTTACACGGTCTGCACGGCGATCATACGTCCTGGATGCGCTACACCTCGATTGAAAGATACGCCGCACAGTATAACGCCGCCGTCGTGATGCCGGATGCGCAGAACAGCTGGTATGCCGACACAGCGTACGGCGCGAAATATTTTTCCTTCATCACCGAGGAGCTGCCCGCGCTTTTAAAAAAGCGATTCAGGGGATACAGCGAAAGAAAAGAGGACAACGTGATCGCGGGGATCTCCATGGGCGGCTACGGCGCGATGAAGGCCGCGCTCACCTATCCCGAGCGCTACAGCGCGTGCATTTCCCTCTCCGGATCTTTAGATATCACGAGAAAGAACCGTCCCTATTCCCTGCTGATGTGGCAAGGCAATTTCGGCTTTTCTTTAGAAAGCGCCGCAGAGCTTGAGGGAACGAAGGAGGATCTTTTTGCGCTCGCAAAGCGCGTATCGGATGAAAAGAAAGCGCCGCCGCGCATATATACCTGGTGCGGCACGGAGGACTCGCTTCTCTCCGTTAACGATGCCTTTGACGCGCACCTGAACGCCCTCGGCATTGCGCACGTCTATGAAACCTCCGAGGGAGATCACAGCTGGCGCTATTGGGACGATCAGATCCGCAAAGGCTTAAGCCTTATGCTTGGAGGCGAATACATATGAAAAGGCATTTCGAAATATTCCTTACAATGCTGAAGATCGGCCTTTTCACCTTTGGCGGCGGCTACGCCATGATCGCTTTGCTCGAAAGTGAATTTGTTTCAAAAAAGAAATGGCTCTCGAGGGAAGAATTTCTCGACATGGTTGCGATCTCGGAATCCACCCCCGGGCCGATCGCCATCAACGCCGCGACCTATATCGGATATAAAACGCGCGGCCTTCTCGGCGCGTTGCTCGCAACCGTCGGCGTTATCATTCCTTCCTTTATTATCATATACGCGATCTCGCTTTTCTTCGACGCGTTTTTATCCCTCACCCTTGTGGCGAAGGCGTTTCGCGGCATTCGTGTCGCCGTCGTGTACCTGATCCTATCGGCAGGCATCAAGCTTCTTCGCGGCATGAAGAAAACCGCGCTTTCGGTATCCATCCTCTCCTTGACGGTGCTTTTCATGCTGCTGTTTTCCATTCTGGCAATCCGCTTTTCCACCGTGCTTTACATCCTGATCGCGGGCGTGATCGGAATATCGCTCTATCTCATCCGCGGTCTATACAAAAGAGAGGAGGGCGAAAAATGATATATCTTACGCTTTTTCTGACCTTTCTTGAGATCGGCGCGGTTTCCTTTGGCGGCGGATACGCCATGATCTCCATGATGCGCGACAAGGCACTTTTCCACGGCTGGCTCACCGAAGGCGAGCTTCTGAACGTCATCGCCGTCGCAGAATCCACGCCCGGTCCGATCGCCGTGAACATGGCAACCTTCGTCGGCGCGGCAAAGGGCGGCGTGCTCGGCTCGATCGTCGCCACGCTCGGTGTGGTTCTTCCCTCGTTTTTGATCATTCTGCTCATTGCGGCGTTCCTTCCGAGCTTTTTGAAGCGCGGCGGTGTACGCGCGGCGCTCGGAGGCATTCGCCCCTGCACGGTCGGGCTGATCCTCGCCACGGGCATCACGATGCTTTTCAGCACGCTCTTCGGCTTTACCGACCTAAAGAGCGGCTTCGAGATCGATCTTCGCGGCATTCCGGTCCTTGTGCTTCTCGCGCTTTTCGGCCTTGTTTTTTCCCATATCAAAAGAAAAAAGCCCTCGCCGATCCTGATCATTCTGATCTCGGCGGGACTCGGTATGCTTCTGTACTGAAAAAAATCCCCCGACAGATTTTAAAGGTCTGTCGGGGGAGCTTTTTATGCCTGAAAATTCGGATATCCTCTTTTTTTATTCATCGGCACTCATTCCTTGCGGGACGCGCGATACGCCGTGGGAGAAAGGCCTGTCTGCTCCTTGAAAAACCTGGAAAAATAGTTCTGATCCTCGCATCCGACCGCAAGCGCGATCTCCAGCACCGAAAGATCCGTGCTATCCAGCATGTTTTTGGCTCGCTCGATGCGCAAGCGGCACATATAAGCATGCGCAGATACACCCGTCACCGCGCGGAAAAGATGCGCGAAATATCCAATGCTGTAATTGCATTCCCTCGCAAGCGCCTCGATCGAAAGCTTTTTATCCATATCGGCATACATGCGCTCGATCGCCCTCTGCACGCGCTTCTGCTTTTTCTCGTCGATCTGCGAGCGAGAACGCTCCACGCCGCGCGCAAGCAAGCCGAGAACCGAAAGGAGAAGGCCGCCCGTGATCGCCTCGTGCGCCGTCTGCGAGAGCGAATACTCGCGTATCATCTGTGAAAAAAACCATTCAAGCTCGCGGCTGTTCGATGCCTCGCCCACCGTGATATCCCAAAGGCCGAGGGAGCGCAAGACCGCCTCCGCATCCCGTCCCGTGAAATGAATATAATAGGAAAACGAGCCGCTATCCGCCTCAAAATAATACTCCTGCCGCTCTCCCGGGCGAAAAAGGATGAAGCGCCCCGCAGGGACGACCGCTTCTCCTTCCGAAAAAACGACGTGACACGCGCCGCGCACGATATACAGAATATGATAATCCACACGCCCATACGGACGAACGCATCCGCGCCGCAGATGCTCCACGCGATTTTCACCGCAGGAATTGAGAACCAGGGAAGCCGCATCCGATATGCGTTCTGTGCTAACCAGTGCCATAAAAAAGCCTCCGCATTATTTGCTTTTCGTTATAATTATAGTATAAAACCGTCGTTCTGTCAATATTTCAGCACACAAATAAAGCAGAAAAATCCATAAAGTGATGTGTTTTTTTCATATACAAGAAAAGGAAAACGCGGTACAATAAAAGAAAAAAAACACGGAGGCTTTTTATATGAATCCCGAAAGCTACGTTATATCCCACACGATATCCCCTATGAAGCGAATTTTTGACGGCACGATGCCGACCGAAGACTTCACCTATATTTCGGGCATGAGAAACGAGCCTCTCGCCTTCTCGCTCGCTTACCGCTCCTCCGCAGAAAAGCGAAGCGGCATTCTCGCTACCGATACCCCGATCGCCGTGCGCGTGACCTCCGCGCTCCCCGTATCCGTATACAAGGTTTGCAAGGTGCCCTATGCCGCCTCCGAATGCGAGGATGCGCATGCGGGCGCAGTGGGCGGCTGCCCCGATATGCTTCTGCCGCGCATTGCCGCGCCCGAGATCATCCACTTGCCGCTGGATAAGAACTTCCCATATTACGAAAAAGACCAGCGCAATACATTGAACGCCTCGTGCTTTGCAACGCAGAGCGTTTTCATCCAGGTGAATGAGGATGGCGTCGACTGCCCTGCAGGTGACCACGCCGTGACGGTGGAGGTGATCGGCCTTATGAGCGGCGACGTGCTTTCTACCCATACGGTGACCGTGCATTTAGTGGACGCCGCGCTTCCCGAAAGCGATTTGATCCTCACCAACTGGTTCCATCAGGACTGCCTTGCAGACATCACGCACCGACCGCTTTACAGCGATGCATATTTCGAAATTTTAGAGAAATATTTGTGCGAATATGTCAAAAATGGAATGAACACTTTACTTTTCCCTGCATTTACGCCGCCGCTTGACACGCCGATAGGGATCGAGCGCATGAACGTGCAGCTCGTGAAGGTGAAGGTTTTGGACGACGGATATGCATTTGATTTTTCTCTTGCGGAACGGTTTGTCCGGGTGGCAAGGAGAGCGGGCGTGCGCACGCTGGAGCACACGCATCTTTTCTCCCAATGGGGTGCAAAATATGCCATCACAATCTATGCAGAAAAGGATGGAGAGGAGGTTCGCCTCTTCAATTACGAAACGCCTGCGGACTCGGAGGAATACGTTGCGTTTCTTGACGCCTATCTTTCCGCCTTCCGAGAATTCATCAAGAGGATGGAAATTGAAAACGATATTCTCTATCATATCTCCGACGAGCCCGTGCTCGAAAATATCGAGGGCTACCGCCGCGCAAAGAATCTGATGCGCTCGATCTTCCCGAACGGAAAATTTGCCGACGCCTTGGACGATTATGCATTTTTCGAGGAAGGGCTTGTAGAAACGCCCATCGTGAACGCAGGGAGCGTGCAAAACTACGAGGGGCGCTGTGACAGCTTTATGATCTACTACACGGGCGGCTCGCTGGTTCCAAACATAATCAACCGCCTGCTTCCGAGCGCACCGCAAAAAACGCGTGCCCTCGGCTACGTGCTGTTCGGTTACAACGCGAAGGGATTTTTACATTGGGCGTACAACAACTACTACGGTCGCCTTTCCAACGGAATCTTCCATCCCGCACAGGATCCCTGCTTCTACAAAAACTATCCCGGCGTGACCTACCTCGTTTATCCCGACACGGACGGCTCGCCTCTTCCCTCCCTGCGCGAAAAGCAGATGCTTGCCGCCACGCTTGACTATCGTGCTCTGCGCCTTCTTGAAGGCCTCGTCGGGCGAGAGAAGACAGTCGCACTCTGCGAAAAAATCCTCGGCGAGAGGATCAGCGTGACCGCAGTTCCAAGCGAAGGAGATACGATCCTTTCCCTGCGCGAAGCAGTCAATAAAAAAATCGAAGAAGCACTTCGATAACAAGCAGAAAAGCGGCAGAAAACTCTGCCGCTTTTCTTGACAACAGCAGCGGTTTGTGATATAGTAGATACAATGATAATTTGGAGGAATTTCCTATGATGACAATTGATTCTTATCTTGCAAAAAGTGAGAACGAAATGAACTATATCGTGGCACATCCCGAGCGCTATGAAGGACTGCCGCTTCTCGTCTACCTGCACGGTGCGGGTGAGCGAGGAAAAAATATCGAGCATCTTTACCGCCACGGCGTGGCACGCATGGTGAAGGAAGGGCGAGACATTCCCGCCGTGGTGCTCTGCCCCCAATGCCCAGCCTTCTTTATCTGGAACAACATGGTGAAGGAAACGAAGGCGCTGATCGATAAGGTGGCAAAGGAATACAAGGTCAATCCCGACAAGATCCTTTTGACCGGCTCCTCGATGGGAGGATACGGCACTTGGGAGATGGGCATGTGCTATCCCGAGACCTTCGCCGCGATCGCGCCCGTTGCAGGCGGCGGCGTATGCTGGAGAGTCTCGAAGCTTAAAAGCACGCCCGTGCTTGCCTATCACGGCGATGCGGACACCGTGGTTCCCTACTCGCAGTCCGAGATCATGATAAAAAGCCTGAAGGCAGACGGCGGCGAGTTTTCGCTCACCAATATGGAGGGGCAGGGGCACAACGACGGCATCTATAACGCCTACTTCTCCACCGACCTCGTAGAGCGGCTGCTCACCTATGAAAAGCGCGACCACAGCCACGTTTACGAGCCGTGCGAGGAAATGTTCTGAAATATCGAAAATGGTAGAAAATAAACACCAAAGCGGAACAAGGCTTTGAAAAATATAAAAAACGCGCCTATCGCATCTACGTTCTTGCGACAGGCGCGTTTTAATTATGCAAGCTTCAGCGCAGTCCGAATGCCGATCTCAAGGCCGGGAATAAGAGAGTCCTTTTCCACATATTCCTCACGCGTATGCGCTCCGCTCCCGATCCAAACCGCCATGGTGATTGCGGGGATACCGAGCGAATGCGGGATATTGGAATCCGTAGATCCCGATCCGCCCTTCGGTGCTTCGCCGCCGAGAACCTCGACCGTTGCATCCGCGCAAAGTTTTGCCAGTGCAGCAAGGGCATCCGCATCCACGTTTGCCGCGCAGGGGCGATCCCCCACAAGCTCCACCTCTACCGTAGCATCCTTGCGCTCTGCGGCAAAGATCCCTTCAAAACGTTTTTTCATAAACTCCAGGCATTCCAGATCGTCCGAGCGGTATTCGCAAAGCATTTTTGCTTCCTGCGCGATGGTATTCACCGAGGTGCCGCCCTCGACCGTGCCGACGTTATAGGTGGTTTTCGTTCCTTCCTTTTTCGGCACCTCGATCGCATAGATCTCGCCGATCATTTCCGCAATCACGGCAATGGCGTTACGATTACCGAAGCGACCGAAGGAATGGCCGCCCGCCGTGCGCGCGGTCACGAGATAGCGGTGCGAGCCGACCGAGCGATCCACGTAGTGGGCAAAGCTCGATCCGTCAAAGGAGACGAAGCGCGAAACTCTCCCCGCAAAATCCGCCATGAAGCGGCGCGTGCCCTTAAGGTTTCCAAGACCTTCCTCACAGGAATTGGCGATAAAGAGGATGCCGTTTTTGCTTTCGATCTTCTTTTCGAAGAAAAATTTTGCGCACATCATCATGACGGCGAGGCTTGCCGTATCGTCACCCACGCCGGGGCAATAGATCTTGCCGTCGCGCTCATCGTAGGGCATCGGCTCGGTATCGGGAAACACGGTGTCCGTATGTGCGCAAAGCACGGAAAGCTCCTTTTTATCATCGGTCACGCCGTACGGCAAGATCACGTTGAGTGCATCGTCGATATACGCCCCCTCGCCACAGTTTTCATCAAACCACTTCTTGCAAAATGCCGCGCGAAGCTCTTCGTGATGCGAGGGTGCGGGGATCAGGCAAAGCTCCCGAAGTAGCGCATACAGCTCTTCCATATGTGCGTTCACATATGATTTTATATCCTTCGTTTGCATAAAAATGCTCCTCTTTTTTTATTCTTCATTTATTTTACACCGAGGCGGCGATTTTGTCAAGGCAAAGGCGGTAATTTACACAACGTCCAAAAAATTCCACGAAAGCGGTAGCGGCAACCATGCAAGCGCATGCGCAGGCAAACTGCCGAATGCCACGGGCGGAAGCGGACCGAAGAGAAGCTTCGCCGCTGTTTTTGCATCAAGAGAGAGATCCGCCCCCTCACCTTCGATCTTTTCGCAATGCGCCCCCTTCGCATCCACCGAAAGACGCAAAAATCCATAGCCTCCGACCTCTATACAAAGCGTTCCCTCGGGAAGCGGCGAGAGTCTGTTTTTCAGCTTCAAAAATGCATCGACCACGCGGTCAAAATGCAAAAATTTGAATTTTGACGGCGCATAAGCGCGAAGGCTCTCCGCGACGGATGAAAGCGCCCGCAGCTCGGTATGCATCCAAGGCGCGATCGGCAAGGTGACTGTTTTTTCCGTCTGCCGTTGCCATGCGCAAGCAAGATGCAAAAAGTCTGCGGACTGCTCGGCACGCAGCTCCGTCACACTCTGCCCATTCTCAGCGGCACACAAATATCCGATGGGGCGGCCGCCTCGCTTTGCAATATAGGCATCGCTGTATTTGGAGCGAAGCACCGAAAGAACATCCCGTTCTCCTTCACTCTCGCGCCGTTCAACGTAGCAGGGGGATGCCGCCGTCAGCATGCGGATATACCGCAGGTCGGCAACGCTCTTCTCGGCAAGCGGCTCAAAAACGATGTCGCCGTATGCATCCTCGGAGATCGCGGATCGGTTTTTCTGCGAAAGCTCCGCGCTATACAGCGTGCCGCAGTCCTCAAAGCCGAAGCGCTCATAGCGTTGCTTCTGCCCTCCGAGGCGAAGGGCATCATACCCCTCCTTCTCGGCCTCCTCCATGGCGAGCGAGAAAAGCCGCGTAAAATATCCTCTGCCCGCATATTCGGGCAGGGTAGCAACGTTTCCCGTGGTGGCAAAGCGCAACGTGACATCCCCAACGCGTAGATCGAGCGGATAAATGCCGACGACCGATACGAGCCTTCCATCCTCAAAAAGCCCGAGATGCCGCCCCATATAAAGATCGTCCCTCACCCACATTTTCGGCTGCCCGCGCAAAAAATCAACCGGGCGGGAGCGAACTGCGGCAAAGCTTGTATTCAGAACATAAAGAAGCGCGTCATAATCCGAGGCACGAAGTCTTCTGATCTCCATTTTCACTTATTCCTTTCAAAAAGAGAATATTTATTTACATATCCGCATCTTTCCCGGGTTCAACACGGAACATCTTGGTTTCTCCGAAATAAGATTCAAAGGAAAGCTCCTTTGCATTTTCCGCATATATCTTATTCTCGTACACCTCGGTTACCGTGCAGGGCTCGGGAAGCAAAAGCGTTTTATTTCCACTATGTGCCGCATGGTGCGTAATGTAATTTTTTCCAACGAAAAGAACGTCCTCACTATCACTGTAAATATGTGCGCCCGCAAAGCGTGCAATGGCGCGAAGCACCGATCGGTCGATTAGCTTTGCACCGTAAAAGATCGAGGTATACCCCTCGCATTCCTTTAGAGAAATGGCGGGAAAGGGCGAATTCGCAAAGTACGCAAGGTTCTTTGCCTCTGGATCGGCGCTATGGAACAAGGGATACAGATAGCTTTCAAAATGCGAATAGTGATAGGGGCCTGTGCCAAAATAATTATGCCTTGCAAAGCGCCCGAAGAGAGCACGCCGATCGAGCCCCTGCGTGGCGGGATGCGCCTCTCCCGAGAAACGGAAGATAGGATCAAAGCGATCGTTTTCCATCTTGATCTCCATGCCGACGAGATCGCCGATATTTTCCGCGCACATCTTTATTTTCGCCGAGGGATCGGCAAAGCCCGGAGCATACAAAAAGAGTGCTACCGCACGCGCCTTCGAAAGCTGTGCCTTGATCCTTTCGCGCTCGCTTTTCGTCAGCACGAAGCAATTGACGAACACGTACAGCTTATGCGGCGGCACGCGCTCGGCGATCAGATCGTTTACGTAATACTGAGAGTAGCGCACGCCAACGTACGGAAGCTCGTAGTTTCTGAGAAGCTCTGCGATCTCGCCCGTGGTTTGAATGGAGGCCACCTGCGTGGATCTTTCACAGAAAATATAAGCGACCTCGCTTTCCTTCGTGCGATTCAGCGTATACGCCTCCTTGCCGATCTCCTGCTGGCGCCCGATCAAGGAATAGATCTCGGGAAAGCGGTAGCGGCGGCCGCCGAGCAGCTGATCGAACCACCAAGAGTAGTTATCACAGCAAATATTTTTTCCATACTCGCGCTTCATGGCGTTGATTGCATCGGTCAGATCGTATACGTTATATTTGTTTCTGAAATAACGATTTTCCGCGTGCGTGCGCGTATCCTCCTGGCTGATATAAATTTTGCCGTGCAGAGCAAAGGAGTCCTCCGCCACACGCTGTGCAGGCGCGCCGCCGGGCTGGCGGTTCTGATACACCGAGGGATTGAGCATAAAATCGTATTCGGGCGCTTCGAGGAGCATCGAAACGTAGCCGTTGCGCCCGGAGGTCAAGGTATTGTCGCACCCCTGCGAGCCGTAGCACATACCAACAAGGCGGTCAGGCGTGATGCTCTTGATAACGCTCGCAAAATGCCGCTGAGCACGCGCCGTTGCCTTATGGTGTGCGCGATAAAAATCATAGACGTGGGGGCATTTGTTCATATCCGTGAACGCGCCGATATGCGTGCCGTTGCATGAGGCAGGCGGCGTTTCGGCATTGGAGAGCATTTTCCTTTTCGGAATCGCGGCATCAAAATCCGCCTCCATGCCGAAATAATGCTCTTCATAGGTTGGTATTGGAGGATTTTCTATGCTGACGTCCTCTCGTCCCCATGCGCGGCGCAGCTCCTCATCCGTTCCGTAGGTTTCCGAAAGATAGAGCGAAAACTCGCGCTTGACTGCATCGCTATACCCTTGCACGCGCTTATTTTCCATATCAATATAAGGAAGACCGCTATACCACTCCGAGCTTTGCCCTGCGGCAGGAAAGCATCCGATGATGCGATCGGCATACGGAAGCGCCATGAGCCTTTTCCAAAGCGCGGCAAGCGCCTCTCCCGCCGCCTCGCGCCAAAGAGAGGATGCAAGCGAATACATCATCGGAAGATCCGCCTCGTAGGATTCTGTAAAAAGATGAAAGGGAGGGCGCGCGCCGTCGCTATAAGTAATACATTCCTCGGGGTGCGCCTCGATCCATTCGATCGGAGGATGCAAGCCGATGCGAGGCATGATATACGCATCGGGTACTGCCGCAAAAAGCGCGCGTGCCTCTTTATCAAAAAGCTCGATCGCATCGGGCTGAAGCCAAATCGTGTTGCAATGCAAAAAGAACACCTTGATCCCCGCCTTTCCGAGGCTTTCAAAATACGAGCCGTCAAAATGAATATCCTTGCCGCCGTTGTCTCTCGTGCGGACCGTGGCAAACGCGGGCGGATATACCTTGCCGTCAATCACAACCGCGGGGCGACCGCCGCGCACCTCAACCTTTACCATCAAAAAAATCTCCTTGCTTTACATTTTATTATCATAAAGGAAAACGCATTTTCTGATTTGATTTTATCAAATACCATTGACAAAAGCAATGGAATAATTTATAATCAAGATATAAAATTTTATCATCATAGGAGTCATATGGAGCTTTTGGTTTATACGCGCCTCTTCCGCGAAAAATTTCAAAAGGAAAGCTTCAGCAGTGAAAACGATCTTCTCCTTTGCGTGCTTGAAGGTGCATTTGAGGTAAGACGCCAAACGGAATGGATACGCGTTGAAAAAAATCAGGCATTCCTCTTTTGCAAGGGCGTGCAATACGAAAGGCGGATCCTCGCCCCCTTAACGATGGCACTTTTTCGCTATAACGGCAGCCGATCGCTTTTCCCCCGAGAGCATCTGATCTTCCACGATACGTGGCGCTTCCAATCCACGCTTGCACTCTGCGAAAAATGCAAAGACTTCCAGGGCGAACTCGGAAGGATGGCGCGACTGCTATGGGATCTTTCGTTGCAGTACGAAATTGAGGCAGAAAACGAAGCGGGGCAAAAAAAGGAAGATGAGGAAATGCTACGCGCCGAAAAAAGACTGCGAAACTGCATTGCAAAAGAAATATCGATCACCGATCTTGCCAAGGAATGCTCGCTCTCCCACGTGCAGCTGATCCGCCGCTTCCGCGCCGCGTTCGGCTGTACCCCTTCGGAGTATATGAGAGCCCTTCGCCTTGATCGCGCAAGAGAGCTCCTTTTGCAAACGGATCTTCCAATCAAGGCCGTGGCAACGGAATGCGGATTTAACAATGAGTATTATTTCAGCAACTTCTTCAAAAAGCATACAGATCTTTCTCCAACGGCATTCCGTTCCATGACGCAATAACCTTCATTATTTTTAAGACAGGAGCAAATATGGAAAGAATTATTTACGATATCATCATAATTGGCGGCGGTCCTGCGGGATATACGGCGGCGCTCTACGCCGCGCGAGCAGGGCTTTCCACGCTCGTCATTGAGAAATTTTCCGCGGGCGGACAGATGACCGAAACGCAGTCCATCGAAAATTATCCCGGCTTTGACGAGGGGACGGACGGCTTTACGCTTGGCTTCAAGATGCAGGCCGGCGCGGAAAAATACGGTGCAAAAACCATGAACGCCGAGGTCGCCAAGGTAGATCTTTTAAGCAATCCCAAGCAGATCTTTACCGCGACACAGACGCTTTTTGCCAAGGCGGTTATTATCGCCACGGGCGCAACGCACAAGCACCTCGGGCTCGAGCGCGAGGAGGAAATGATCGGCCGCGGCGTTGGCTACTGCGCGGCGTGCGACGGTATGCTCTACAGCGGCAAGACGGTTGCCGTCGTCGGCGGCGGAAACTCCGCGGCGGCAGATGCGCTCCTGCTTTCTCGCATCTGCGGGAAGGTTTATCTCATTCACCGCAGAGACACCTTGCGCGCCGAAAAGATCCATCACGAGCCCCTCTCGCGCGCCGAGACCGTGGAATTCAAATGGAACGCGACCGTGACGGCCTTGCACGGCGAAGATAAGCTCACGGGCATCACGGTGCAAAGCACCAAGAACGGCGAGAGCGAGGAGATCGCGCTGGACGGTCTTTTTATCAGCATCGGCCGCTCGCCCGAAACCGCGCTCTTCGATGGGCAGCTCGCCTTGGAAAACGGATATATTCTCGCAGGCGAGGACACGAAAACAAGCATTCCCGGCGTTTTTGCCGCAGGCGACGTGCGCAAAAAGGCACTGCGCCAGATCGTGACCGCGGCGGCAGACGGCGCGATTGCCGCCCATTTTGCAGAGGAATATATCGAAACGGAATACGAACAAAGCAAATAAGGAGAGATCAAAATGTCATTTTTGTTATGTGCCCCCTCGGTCTTTGTGATCGGAGATGAATACGAGATTCTTATCAACGCCAAGGAAAACGGCATTCTTCATCTTGAGATCGGCGGCGAGGAATTTTTCGAGGAGAATGCGGGCGTGCTTGCGACCGAGCGTGCTTTTGCAAAAATCCGCGTGCCCCAAGAGGTGCTGGACAAAGCGGAGCGCTATACGGTCGTCTACCGCAAGACGATCAACCATCAGGCGTATTTTTCGGAAATGGGAGAGGCGGAAAAGGAAGAATTTCGCTTCCGCCCCATCAAGAAGACGGAGGACATCCGCATCTATCATCTGGCGGACGTGCACAGCGCATTCGGCCTTGCGAGCAAGGCGGCCGCTTATTTCGGTGACGAAACCGATCTTTTCATTATGAACGGCGACATCGCCGAGGTGGAAAGATTTGAGGATTTCACGCGCGTTGCGTGCTTTCTCGGAGAGGTTGCCAAGGGAGAGATCCCGATGGTCTTCGTGCGCGGCAACCACGATACGCGCGGCAAGCTCTCGCATTTTTATACCGACTTTTTCCCCTGCAACGGCAAGGATACCTATTTCACCTTCACGGTTGGCCCGATCTACGGCGTTGCGCTGGATTGCGGAGAGGATAAGCCCGATGACTATTTTTACGATGCGGAGTACGATTTCAAATCCGCTTATAGCGGCATCAACCGTTTCTCGCCCTTTCGCCGCCGCGAGCTGAAATGGCTTCGGACTCTTGAAAAATCCGAAAAGCCCTACCGCCTCGCCATCTCGCACATCTGCCCGATGCAAACCGCGAGAAGGGCAGATAGTCCGTTTGATATCGAGCGCGACGTATACACCGAATTTTCAAGCGAGCTTTCGCGCCTTGATATACAGCTCATGCTTTGCGGACACATCCACAAGGCCTACTTCATGTATCCCGGCGACGGGCAAAGCCTACTGCCCCACACCTTCCCCATCGCCGTCGGCTCGGCTATGAAAAAGGAAGACGGCGCGATCGTTTCGCTCTCGGGCATGGCGATCACGCTGAACCGAGAAGGTGCGACCTTGGGCGTCACGGACGAAAAGAAAGAAATTTCTATCGAAGAAAAAATCTCGTTTTAAGCCTTATATAAGCAAAATGCACTTCAAAGAAAAACTCCTTTGAAGTGCATTTTGCTATTTTTATTTACATTTCTTTTCAAAAAGGCACTTCTGCCCATCCGTTTTTCGTCAAGATTACGTGGGAAGAAAATCCGCAGTCCTTCGCGAGATCTACCGCAAGATCAAAGCCGCAATCAAGAAAATCCTTGTTATGGCAATCGGAATTGATCATGATCTTTCCGCCCAACTTACGGATCGTCGAAAGAAGCTCAGGCGAGGGGTAGGGCGTGGTTCTGTATCCTCGGCCGATCGCGCCCGTATTGATCTCAAAGGGCTTTCCGTATTTTGCAAGATGCTCGATCGCGGCCTTTGCCATTGCAAAATAGCGCGGCGAGCGGCGGATCGAAAGCACCTCGTCGTATTTCGTGATCAGATCGACGTGCCCGATCACGTCTCCCTCCGGGATCTTATCCGCCAGGCGCATCACCTCGGCAAAATACGCTTCGGCATACACGTCCTGATCCCCTCCGAAATGCGCCTCAAGATTTTTCAGCATCAGATCCGCATTGTTATCGACCGGACAAAACACGCCGTCCGCGAGAAGATTATGCACCGAGGCGATCACGTAATCGTATTTATATTCGAGCGGCGGCGACCAGGAGTCCTGCTCAATGCCGAGGAATATATCGATCTTATCCTTATATTTTTCCTTTACGCGCAAAACCTCTTCGCGGTAAGGCAGTTGCTGTTTTTCCGACATGGAGATATCCGCATCCAGAACGAAATATGCGTGCCCCGAAAAGCCAAGTGCCGAAAAGCCCCTTTCGATCGCGGCAAGCGCCATTTCCTCGGGCGTATCCTTTCCGTCACAAAAGACGGAATGGGTATGAAAATTCGTTTTTACCATTCTTTAATCCTCTGCTACAGCAAGATACAGCGCCGTATCCTCACCGTTTTTCACCAGGAGCTCGGTGACGTAAAGCTCATCCAGCACGTAAGCCTCCGCCTCCACGGCATCCGCCTCCAGCGTCAGGAGAAGCGCTCCGCTTTCATTATAGACCGTGAACTGCTTTTTCTCCTCAACGGTCTGCTCGACGAGGATCAGGGAGGAGCCGCGCGGGATCTGCACCGTTTTTCCTTCATTTTTGGAAGCAAGCACCGCGGCGGTCTGCTTTTCGCCGTCAAAAAGAAGAACCTCGCCTTCCGCCTTGCGCATCAGAACCGACGAGCCGATAAGCTCAAAATCCGTGATGCCGTTCTCCTCCATATCGTAAAGAAGCGCAAGATCCCAGTCGTAGATTTTATTTTCATGAATGAAGAGCCTCGATGCCATCACGGTCTCCCCCGTTGCGGCAAGCGAGGGGAAGCGGCCGATCACGGTGCCCCATTCATTCAAAAGGAAATATTCGTCCGCAAGATTATGCGCCACCCAGCGGTTTTTCGCAACGCCGTGGAAATCCCCCTTATACATAGCGGGAATGATGTCACCGACAAAGCTGGTGATCTTTCCGCGGTTGGACAGGAGCGCCGCCCTGAGCGTATGCGCGTTCATATCAAGAATGTGATCCTGAACGAGGTAGCCCATCGCCAGGTTTTCCATGCTCGCATTCAAGCCGCGCGCACGCAAAATCGCATCGTCGGATACGATTCCGTCCTCACCGTCGGCAATATAAAAATCGGGATCCTTGATGACGGTTTTTTCGCCCGTGCGCACCGAGATCACCTCATGATGCAGCTTATATTTGATGCCCGCTTTCATATAAGTATACTGCGTAACGCTTGCATCCTCGACCGTAACGTACTGCGAGAAAAGCGTTCCGTCCGACAAAATGAAGCAGTGCGCGTCCACGGCATCCGTGGGAACGCGATAGATCGCGGTTAACGCCGCTTCCTTATCGTACACGTACCAGCAATCCACGCCCAGCGCATCGCGCTCCACGTGATAATAATAATCCGCTACCTTTTCATCAAAAACGGAAAGCTCGGCAAACGCCCCAAGCGTAAACGCGCGCTTTGCGGTGCCGTTTCCCTCCACGCGGTACACCTCGCGCTCAAAGCGCACAAGATCCAATACCGAATCATACACGCCGTTCAGCGCATCAAGGCTTCCGATATCCGCCTTCGTTGCAAAGACGGTGCCTTTTTCATCCAGGAGCGAAACGGCGTAGCTCGGCGTTTGCGAAGCCGCAGCTTCAACGGCGGCACACCAAGCGGAGTCCCCCAAGGCGTTATTCAGAGAAACTGCGTATGCAAGCGTATCCGTATCCGAAAAGGTGGCGATGACCTCGCCGCGCAGAACGTGCACGACCTTTTGCACTTTTTTCCCGTCCTCACCGAAGGCCTCGTACAGCGCAAGGCGCCCCTTGCGATCCTTGCATTCACCGCCAACGTCCTCAACCCTTACGGCGGAGGTGATCTCGGTCTTATCCTGCGAAAGAGAGCCCGCTACCGTCCAAAAATCCACCATCGGCGTGCCCGCGCGAATGATCACGAGCGTGATCAGCGCTCCGACGCAGAGCAAAAGCAGAACGAGAACGAGAATTTTTTTGCGCATCGTCCCCTTTTTATCCTCAAGCTCCCCCTCTGCGGAAAGAATCTTTTTTTCTTCCATGCTCAAATAAAAACCTCCATTTTATATCAAAAAGCAAACATTTGTTTTCAAAACATCATTTCGCATCGTATGCAGCCTGCAATATCGCAAGCACTTCCTCGCGCGATAAAAATCTGTATCCGCCGCCAAGCTCCACCGTATCCGCAATGCGAGGAAGCATATCCTCCGTTGTTCCGAGCTCGCGAATGGACAGAGGAAGCTCCAGCTCCAAAACGAAATCGCGAAGCCTTACAATGCCCTCCAGCGCCACTTCTTCATCCTCTTTTCCTTCCGGGAGGACGCCGAAGACGCGCGTGGCAAACCGAACGAAGCGAGCAAGCCCGTCGCGGAAAATGTGGCGATAATAGGGAATGCTGATCGCGGCAAGCCCTGCGCCGTGCGCACAGTCGGTATACGCGCCGAGCTGATGCTCGATGCCGTGCACCTCCCAATCCTGATCCTTGGAAACGCCCGTGATATAGTTCAGAGCCATGGTGGCGCACCACATAATATTGCTCCGCGCCTCATAGCTCGTGGGCTCGCGGAGTGCCACGCGCGCCGAGCGGATCAGGGACTCCATCAGCCCCTCCAGAAGATAATCGCTCGTATTGTCGTCTTCCCCGGAAAAATACTGCTCCATCAAATGCGAAAAAATATCGAAGATGCCGCTCGCCATCTGGTATTTCGGGACGGTATAAGTGAACTCGGGATTGAGGATCGAAAAGCGCGGGCAGACCTCGGGCGGGAACACTCTCCCCTCCTTGATTCCTTCCGCCTCATTCGTGATCACCGAGCCGCTGTTCATTTCGGACGCGGTGCCCGCCATGGTCAAAATCGAAGCGACGGGAACGACCGCATTTTCAAGCGGGCGAAGCTCTACCCAGTATTTTTGCCAAGCATCTCCCTCACAATATGCGGTGACGGAGATGGCCTTCGCGCAGTCGATCACCGAGCCGCCGCCAACGCCGAGGATCAGATCGATCCCATGCTCCTTGACGAGAGAAGCGCCTTGGAGCACCTCGGAATACCTGGGATTCGGCGAAACGCCGGGAAGCTCGAAAACCTCCTTACCGCATTCCGAAAGCGTTTTCACAACGAGGTCGTAGAGACCGATCCGCTTGATCGCGCCCTTTCCGTACACCAAGAGGACCTTCGGGCCGAACGCCGCAAGCGCCTCGCCAAGATGGGAAAACGCCGTGCGCCCGAAATAAATTTTCGTCGGATTATGAAACACAAAATCGTTTAACATGGAGATTTCCCTCCTTTTTTCTTCATTATACACTTTTTTTTATAAAAAATCAACCGTATTGCACGGAAGATTTGAAAAAGAATAAAAAAATTTAAATCTTTATAGAGAAATTCTTGACTTTGACAGGGTTTTGTGCTATACTACAAAAAGAAAACACTAAAACGGAGGAAGGATCCCATGAAGCACATCAAGACTCTTAAGACCCGCAACCTTTGCGCAAGCGCGAAGAACGGCGGCTGCGGCGAATGCCAGACCTCTTGCCAGTCCGCTTGCAAGACCAGTTGCGGTATTGCAAATCAGCAGTGCGAGAACAAGAAGGAAAGCAAGTAATCAAAAGCTTTTTCTTTCTATCGGGGCATCGAAAGATTTTTTCGCCCCTGAGAGGGTGCCTCAAATCTTGTTTTGAGGCACCCTCTTTCCTATAATTTATAATTGATTTTTTCTCAAAAGGATATAAATATGATACATCAGTACAAGCAAAACGGAATGAATATCGTGCTCGACGTTACCTCGGGTGCCGTGCACGTTGTGGATGACGTGGCCTACGATATTATCGCTATTTTCGAGCATCAGAACAAGGACGCCTCTCTCGCCGCCATGCGCGAAAAATACGAGGGCAAGGACGGCATCACCGCCGCAGACATCGAGGAATGCTACGCGCAGGTGGAGGCGCTCAAGGAAAGCGGCCAGCTTTTCACGGAGGATACCTTCCACCCCATGGCAGGCGAGCTGAAAAGAAAGACCGCAGGCGTGATCAAGGCGCTTTGCCTTCACGTGGCGCACAGCTGCAATCTGAACTGCTCCTACTGCTTTGCGAGCCAGGGAAATTACCACGGCGAGCGCGCACTGATGAGCTTCGAGGTCGGCAAGCGCGCGCTTGACTTCCTCGTTGAAAATTCCGGAAGCCGCCACAATCTCGAGGTGGACTTCTTCGGCGGCGAGCCGCTGATGAACTGGGACGTTGTGAAGCGCCTCGTTTCCTACGCAAGAGAGATAGAAAAGGAAAAGAATAAGAATTTCCGCTTTACGCTGACCACCAACGGCGTTTTGATCGACGACGACGTGATCGACTTCGCCAACAAGGAAATGAGCAACGTGGTATTGAGCCTTGACGGACGAAAAGAGGTGCACGACCGCTTCCGCGTGGATTACAGCGGTAAGGGAAGCTTCGACCGCATCGTGCCGAAATTCCAAAAGCTCGTAGAAGCGCGCGGCGGCAAGAATTACTATATGCGCGGCACGTTTACGCACTACAATCCCGATTTTTTGAAGGATATTGAGACCATGCTCGACCTCGGCTTTACCGAGCTTTCCATGGAGCCCGTGGTTTGCGATCCCGCTTCCCCCTCCGCACTGACCGAGGAGGATCTCCCGATCGTTTTGGAGCAGTACGAGAAGCTTGCCGAGCTGATGCTGAAGCGCAAGGCGGAGGGGCGCCCCTTCACCTTCTATCACTACATGATCGACCTCTCGGGCGGCCCTTGCATCTACAAGCGCATCTCGGGCTGTGGCTCGGGAACGGAATATATGGCCGTTACCCCCTCGGGCGATCTTTATCCCTGCCACCAGCTCGTGGGAGAAAAGGAATTCTGCCTCGGAAACGTCTTTGACGGCGTGAAAAATTTCGAGAAGCAATCGGAATTTGCCGCTTGCAACGTGTATGCAAGAAAGGACTGCGAGGACTGCTGGGCAAAGCTTTACTGCTCCGGCGGATGCGCGGCCAACGCATATCATGCAACCGGCTCGGTCACGGGCGTTTATAAATACGGCTGTGAGCTTTTCAAAAAGAGAATGGAATGCGCCATCATGGTTGCCGCTACGGACATGATGGAAGATGACGAATGATGGAAACACCAATACTTGATTTTGCCGCCCGCTATGCCAATGCGGGCGGCGTGCGTATGCACATGCCGGGGCACAAGGGGCGCTCGCTTCTCGGATACGAGCCGATGGACATCACCGAGATCGACGGTGCGGATTCCCTTTACGAGGCGAGCGGCATCATTGCCGAAAGTGAGAAGAATGCCGCCGCGCTTTTCGGAGCGGAAAAGACGCTTTTTTCCGCCGAGGGTTCCTCCCAATGCATCCGTGCAATGCTTGCTTTAATTCGTTTGCACGGTGCAAAAACGCAAAGAAACAGTTATATTTTGGCATCAAGAAACGTGCATAAGACCTTCGTTACCGCCGCAGGCCTTTTGGATCTTGCGGTTCGCTTTATTGCGCCTTCGGAGGGAGCAAGCCTTCTTTACGCGCCGATCGACCTTGCCGCTTTAGAGGAAATTTTCAAGGCAGACGCCCCGATCGCGCTCTATATCACCTCGCCCGACTATCTCGGAAATATCGCGCCGATCGAGGCGCTTTCGGCGCTTTGCCACCGCTATGGCGTTTTGCTCTGCGTGGACAACGCGCACGGCGCATATCTGCGTTTTCTGCCCCAATCGCGCCACCCGATGGATCTTGGCGCGGATCTCTCTTGCGACTCGGCGCATAAGACGCTTCCCGCCTTGACGGGCGCGGCGTATCTGCATTTAAACCGCGGGCTTCCCGATTATTTCTATAAGGAAGCCAAGGATGCGATGGCGCTCTTTGGATCGACGAGCCCCTCCTATCTGATCCTTGAATCGCTGGATCTTATGAACGCGCTTCTTGCGGATGAATTTCCGAAAAAAATACGAGAGCATCTGCCGCTTTGCGAGCGCTTCAAAAAAAGGCTTTCCGATCACGGCTTTGCGCTTTCGGGCAACGAGCCGATGAAGGCAACCCTTTTGCCGAAGGCCTTCGGCTATACGGGGAAGGCGCTTGCCGCACAGCTTCGAAAAAGCAATATCGAATGCGAATTTGCGGACGAGGACAGTCTTGTTTTCATGCTCTCGCCCTACGTGAGCGAGGCGGCGCTTACGAAAACCGCCGACGTGCTGACGGCACTTCCCCGCCGCGCCCCCATTAACGAGGCGCCCCCCGCGCCCCACGTTCCGCGCCGCGCTTGCTCCATCCGCGAGGCCATGCTTGCGCCGAGCGAATGTATTCCGATCGAGAAGGCGCTCGGGCGCACGGTATGCTCGCTTGCGATCGGTTGCCCTCCCGCCGTGCCGCCCGTGGTCTGCGGCGAGGTGGCCGATGAAAAGACAATTGAGATCTTGCGCTACTACGGCATCAGCGAATGCCGCGTTATGCTACCTTAAACACCTCCCGAAAGGACGGATTTTTTCATGAAATGGTCAATGAAGAAAGGAAAATATTCCTATATTCTGCGCTACTATCTCCCTTGCCTGCCGCAATATGACGAAGCGGTGACCGAGCGGCGCATCGAGGATCTGATCGCGTTTTCCAAGCGCGCGAAAGTGGATGCCGTGATGCTCTACGTGGATCTCAATCCCTTTTGGTATTATATGCCCGACAGCGAGGCGCATGCCGATTACGTGGCTTCCGTGATGGAAAGAATCACGCCGCGCCTGCGCGCCGAAGGGATCTCCTATCAACTGAACTATCAGAACCTTTTCGGCTCCGTGGACGGCAACTACGATCACCGCGCGCTTTGCGACTGGGAATGCTATACCGATGAATTCGGAAACGTTTCCCTCGGCGTCGGCTGTATGTTAAGCGAAAAATTCAGAGAAATCGCGCTGAAAAAGCTGAAGCGCTTTTCGCTGACCAAGCCCGATGCGATCTGGATCGACGACGATATCCGCATCCACAATCACCGCACCGAGCTCCGATGCGTGCTTGAAGGCAAAAAGGGCGCAGAGGAATTGGACTTCGGTTGCTTTTGTGACGCGCATCTGCGCGCATTTTCCGCACGGATCGGCCGCAAGGTAACGAGAGAAGAGGTGCGCGCCTCCATTCTCGCCAAGGGAAAGGCGCAGGAGCTTGCGATACAATACAGAGAGTTTCAGCGCGGCGTTTGCGCCGACATGAACCGCGCGATCGAGGAATGCGTGCATTCGGTTTCTCCCGACACGCGCGTGGCGCTGATGACCTCCGTTCCCGACGTGCACGCCGTTGAGGGACGGCACTGGGGCGAGTTTCTCACCTCGCTTTCGGGCACGCACAAGCCTCTGATCCGCTCGCACTTCGGCCCTTATATGGAGAGCGATCCGCGCATTTTCGCGGATGCATATCTGCTGGCAGATCAGCTTCGCACCGATGCCGAAAGCGAATTTTTGCGCTCGGAGATCGACTACTGCCCCGAAATTGAAAACACCCGATTCACCCGCTATGCAAAAAGCGTGGCGGCAACCGCGTATCAGCTCAATCTTTCCGCCTTCATCGGATGCCCCGGCGTGACGCTCAGCATCTTTGATCTGGAGGGCTGCGTTCTCTCCGAGGAGCCCGAATGGGAGCATCTGCTCGCCTCGCACGCGCTCTTCTGCGATCGCATGAAGCGCGATCTGGCAGGAATGGAAAAATGCGGCATCGGACTTTTGACCTCGCCCGATCGCTATCCGCTTGCCGAAAAGGCGAAGGAGAGCCACCGCATCAGTGCCACCGTGCAAAAGCGCCCGATGGAAGCGCTTCTCTCCCGCCTCGGCGCACCGTTTGCTTTCTTTACGCCCGAAAAAATCGCCGATCAGGAAGCCATTCTGCTTGAGCGAAGCGGCGTTCTCCAGCTTTCGGACGAGGAGCTGCTCCTCTGCCTCGGCAAGGGACTTCTTTTAGACCTCGGCGCGGCCGAGGAAATCGAAAAGCGCGGCTTCGGTGCGCACCTCGGCGTATCGATCGGAGATCGCGTGATGCAGGTTGCCGCTTCTGAAAAATTCACGAAGCGTACCCATAAAGACGGCTCTGCCGTGATCATTCCCTCGCGCATCGGCCCGAAGGCGTATGCGGAGATCACCCCCAACGGCGCAGAGGTGCTTTCGCATCTCTATTCCCCCGACGGATGCGCCCACGTGGGACTTACCTATTTTGAAAACTCGCTCGGCGGCCGCGTTGCGATCTATCCCACCGAGGGTGATTTCGGCGACGGCTTCCCCTCGATCCACCGCGTGGCGGTGCTGCGCGAGGTGTTCGGAAGACTCGCCCCCTCACTTCCCATTGCTTATCTGCCCTCCTTTGGTCTCACCGCCGTTCGCAAAGACGAAAAGAGAGAAGCTATATTCCTCTCCAATCTCTCCACCGATGCGGCGAAGGACATCACCGTTCGCTTTGCGAAAGCGCCGAAATCGGCCGTTTGCTATTTTGAAAACGGAAAGAAAAAGGTACTTACTCCCGAAGGCCGCGAGGTAACGCTTCCCACGGCGCTTTATACCTACGGCAACGCCGTGATCCTTGCCAAATACTGAAGGAGTGAAGCACTATGCAAACCAAAGACCGTACGGAAGCCCTGAAACGGGAAATGACCGCGTATTGCGAGGCACACCGTATTTTTGGCTCGCTTCGCATCACACATCACGATAGCACCATCCTTGAGACTACCTTCGGCTACGCGGATATAGAGTCGCAGCGCCCCTTTACAAAGGATTCTCTTTTCTCTCTTTATTCGCTCACCAAGCCCTTTTGCGTGCTTGGACTTTTAAAGCTTTGGGATGCGGGGCGCGTGGATATCGATGCGCATCCTGCACGCTATATCCCCGAGGCTGAGGGACTTTGCGAGCGTGTCACAATCCGCCATATGCTCCACCATACGAGCGGCCTGCCCGACTTCGGGCAGAACAAGGAATTTGCCGCCGCGCACCGTCCCGGCACGCCCGACCGCATTCGCGCACATCTTTGCGAGCTGAAGCGCTATCCGCAATATTTCGCGCCGGGAGCGGGCACAATGTATGCAAATATCAATATGATACTGCCTGCACTGATCATCGAAAACGTCTCGGGGCTTTCTTATGCCGACTATATGCAAAAAGAGGTTTTCTCTCCGCTCGGCGCAAAAAGCATCCTCGTGGACCATGAGGGGCTTACTCTCGAAAACAGAGTGACGGGCTATGCGCTAAGCGAGGACGAAACCGCTGTTTACCCGACCGAGCGACGCCTTGACTGGATGATGGGCGCGGGAGATCTTCTCGGCACGGTGGATGACGTATACGCCCTCTGCCGCGCGATCAGGGAGGGACTTCTGCTGAAGGAGAGCACCTGGCGCGAGGTGCTGACGCCTGCGCCGATCAACACCTTCGGTATGGGATGCAGAGTCGATCCGTGGCACGAAAAAGAATGCATCATGCACACCGGCGGCCACGTAGGATTCCGCACACTTCATAAATACCTCCCCCGAGAGGATTTTGATATCATCTTCCTTTCAAACAGCGGCTTCGGCTCGGCGCGTGCGGATCTTAGCGAAATGATCTTTTCCACGTTTTTTGAAGAAGATGCAAAAAGAGAAAACCGAGAAGTAGAGATGGACAAAGGGTATATTTGATCTTTATTTCCCTACATTTCTTTACATAATAACACAAAAAAGGAGTTTGCTATGGCACAGTTTTTTGATTTTTTCAATCACATGAGCAAGAAAACAAGGATCATTTTCTCCCTCGTTTTCGGAACGCTTGCGGCGCTGATCCTCTTCTATATCTTTCTGCCGCCGCTGAACCCCTGCTCCGTGGGTTTTTGGGTGTATCTTCTGGCGGTTCTCTTCTTCTATCTCGTTCCCTTTCTGAAGCCCGAGCTTTCTCCCGTGGTGATCCTCAGCCCGAAGGAATCCGCCGACAAGCCTGCAAAAAAGCAGAGCGCAAAGCTCTCCGTGAATAAATGGGCGGCGATCCCGCTTCTCATTCCCATTGCCGCAATACTTCTCGGCTCGATCATTTCCTCCGAATTTTTCTTCGCGAGGCGCTATGCCTCGGTCATTAAGGTAGAGGAATCCGTGTTCTCCGAGGATATGCCGAAAACCGACATGGCCGCCATCACCAACATCGCCTTGATGGATAGCGACAGCGCCGCCATTCTCGGCACGCGCACGCTCGGCTCGCTCTCGCACGTGGTTTCGCAGTACACCTTGAGCGGCTACTATGCGCAGATCAATTACCACAACACCCCGAAAAAGATATCCAACCTTGAATACGACGGCTTCTTCAAGTGGCTCGGCAACCGCAAAAGCGGCGTGCCCGGCTTCGTTATGGTCGATCCCGTAAAGAGCGAATCCCAATACGTGGAGTTCAAAACGCCGATCCGCTACGTGAACAGTGCGTTTTTCGGCGAGGATCTGACGCGTAAGCTTCGCATGAGCTATCCCACGAAGATCTTCAACTCGATCACCTTCGAGGTGGACGAGGAGGGCAATCCCTACTACGTTGTTTCCTGCGCCAGACCGCGCGTGTTCCTCTTCGGGGCAATGGATATTTCCGAGGTGATCCTCTTCAATCCCGCGAGCGGCGAAAGCGAGATCATGGCCGTGAAGGATGCGCCCTCGTGGATCGACGTGGTGTATACGGGCAATCTCGCGACCGAAAAGTACAATTGGAAGGGCGCGTATGCGGGCGGCTTCTTAAACAGCGTGATCGGTAACGTTGGCTGCACCGTGGCAACCGATGATTTCGGCTACCTCGTGCGCGACGATGACGTTTGGTACTTCACCGGCGTGACCAGCGCCGTGGCAGATGATAAATCCAACATCGGCTTCATTCTTTCCAACGCGAGAACCGGCGAATACAAGTTCTATCCCGTGGTCGGCGCGGAGGAGCATTCCGCCATGGCCGCCGCCGAGGGCGAGGTGCAGGAAAAGGGCTACACGGCCTCCTTCCCCTCTTTGGTGAACATTTCGGGACAAGCAACCTATATCTGCGTTCTGAAGGATGATGCAGGGCTCGTGAAGCTCTACGCCCTCGTGAACGTGGAAAATTACAGCATCGTCGCCACCGGCGCAACGCAGACCGACGCGATGAGCGCATACACCAAGCTTTTGAAGCAAAGCAATATCGACATCGGTGACACGGGCGCAGAAAACGCAACCTTCACCGTGACTGACGTACGCATTGTTCCCGTTTCGGGCGTTGCGACCGTGTATATCACCGCCGACGACGGCAAGGTCTACAAGGGCTACCTCGAGGCCGACGAGGCGCTGATCCTCGTGCAGAAGGGCGACACCCTCTCCGTCACCTTCTCGCGCGGCGAGGTCGAAAACGTGCTGACCATTCTTTCGTGGAGCTTCGGAGAATAAGACACTATAAGACAAACTGAGCCGAGATGTTTTTGCATCTCGGCTCAGTTTTTTTATTTGAGTTTTTTTGGTTCATCAATAAAACCGGCAAAATAGTCAAGAGAAACATTATAATATTCCGCTAAAACAACCACGCGCTCAAAAGGAATGGCTCTTTTCCCATTCTCATACTGCGCATAATAGGATTGGCTTGTACCTATGATTTTAGCAATTTCCTCTTGACTTTTATCGGCATCTTCCCTGAGATCCTTCAATCTCTTATATACACTCATTTTTTTCACCTTTGTTTTTTAAAAATTATAACACAAATGAACTAAAAAGGGTTGGCTTTAGTTCGCATGTGGACTATAATATATTTAATTCAATATTAAACTAAACATGAAAGGTGCAAAAAATGAAAGAGACACTCGAAAAGTTATGGACGGAATATCTCTCGGAAGAAGCTGCAAAAATGGATACGGAAGAAAAACGGCTTACCAAAACGGCGGTGGCGTTGCACGAAAAGGCAAACGATTTGCTGACCAAAGAGCAAGCGGATGCGGTGGAAAAATACGTGGATATGCTGAACGAGCTTCATGCCGTTTTTGCGAAAAAGGCATTTTGCAAGGGATGCGAATTTGCGGTTTCGTTTCTTTGGGAAGCGAAAAATGTGGAGAAATGAGATCGGTTAGATTTCGGTGGCTTCGCCCTGCAGCTCGGCAATATAGGTTTTGGGGGATTTTCCGAGCGACTGCGAGAACACCTTGGAAAAATACAGTGCATCACCGAAGCCGGAGAGAAAGGCAATGTTTTTCACGCTGACAACGCCGCGCTCCATTAAAAAGACGGCGTGACGAAGCCTTAATTCTCGCAAATACTGCGTGAAGGCAATTCCCTTTTTCTTTTTGAAACGCGAGGAAAGGTATTTCGGATCATAGCCGATCTCCTTCGCGATCATCGGCAGGGTAAGCGCACGATCCGTGAAGCGCTCCTGCGTGATGGCGATCACCTTGGAGATCGCGTCCTCGATCTCGCCTTTTACAGGCGAAAGCTTGGCGAGCGAATAGAGCAATACGCTTTCGCAAAGGATATCGATATTTCCCGCCTGCGCTTCCCTTTGGCAATCCTCCCAAAAGGGGATCAAGCCCTCGTAGCCCTCAAAAACGCCATCCGCCTCCTCCAGCCCAAAGCGCGAGATCAGCTCCTCTGCGCGGCGGCCGAAAAAGGAGATATAGAAATAGGCGAGGTCATCACCGCCGCGCACGGAAAAGCTCTGCCCCTCGCGGACGAAAAAGAGAGAGCCGCGCGCGATCCCACACTCCTTTCCGCCGAGCGAAAACACGCCCTCGCCGCCGAGGACGAGATGCAAGGCGTGATGCTTTGCGCGCACCCCCTGCGCCTGGGCTTGCCTCGATTCTTTGATGAAATTGACACAGATCAAGTCGCTTGAGCGAGAGGGACTGAATTTACAAACGCTTTCTGTTTTCATATAGCGCTCCTCATTCGTTTTCTACATTTTAGCAAAAAAAAGAGAAAAATGCAAGACGGCTGCGAAAGAAATACAACTTTTTTCCATATATTCATAGAAAAACGCCATTTACGAGAAGAAAAAAACAAATTATAATAAATACGGAAGCATTTCTTCCGAAATACAAGTGAACGAAGAAGGAGAACCTTATGCTTAAAAAAACCGTTAAGATCGGTATTTTCGGCGGCTATCGCGGCTCAAATTACTACAAAAATCTGATGGCGAACAACGGCGAGATCGTTGCCGTTTGCGATAAAAATGAAAAGTATGCAAAAAAGGCAAAGGATATGCTTGGCGGCGACGTTGCCATCTACACAAGCTTTGATGAGCTGATCGAGTATCCCGGGCTTGAGGCGATCCTGCTTTCAAACTATTTCCACGAGCACGCCCCCTACGCGATCCGCGCATTGGAAAAGGGCATTCACGTGCTGAGCGAATGCACCTCGAACGGCACGATGGCCGAGGGCGTGGCGCTCGTGCGCGCGGCCGAAAAGAGCAAGGCCGTTTATATGCTGGCGGAAAACTATCCTTATATGCTCTTCAACCGGGAAATGCGCCGCATTTTCAAGGGAGGCTCGCTCGGCAAGCTGATCTTCGCAGAGGGCGAATACAATCATCCCATGGATCCGGAGGACGATCTGAACTATTATATTTCGCTTTGCCCCGATTCCAAGCACTGGCGCTACGATCTGCCACGCTCCTATTATATCACCCACGCCCTGGCACCCTTGATGCATATTACGGGGGCTTTCCCCAAGCGCGTGACGGCAATGGCGGCCTTGGATCCCAAGCCCGAGGAAAAGGAAAAATTACAGCGCGGCGTTCCCGAGCGCGCGGCGATCATACTCACGCAAAATGACGATGGCTCGATCTTCCGCGTGACGGGATGCGCAGCCTTCGGCCATCACGAAAATTCCTACCGCATCTGCGGCACGAAGGGACAAATGGAAAACCTGCGCGATCACTCCGAGAGAGTGCTTCTCTCCTATAACAGCTGGGATAAGCCCGATGAAGGCGAGAATACAAGAATTTACAAGCCCGAGCTCATAGACGAGGATAAGGAGCTGATCGAAAAGGCCGGGCACGGCGGCGGCGACTTCTTCGTGGCAAGAGAATTTCTCTCTTGCATCCGCGAGGGCAGAAGACCCGTATTCGACGTTTATTTTGCAACCGCGATGGCATCTGCCGCGATTCTTTCCCATCGAAGCATCCTTGAGGGCGGCAAGCCCTACGATATTCCCGACTTCCGTAAGGAGGAGGACAGAAAAGCCTACGAAAACGATACGCTCTCTCCCTTCCACGGCTCGGACGGCACCCTTCCCACGATCACGCCCTCGGCCATGCCCGAATACCACACGCTCACCGAGGCGGGACGCGCACGCTACGACAGTCTTGTAAAAGCGTACAGAGAAGCGCATCAAAATTGACAGCGCCTCCAACATGAAAAAAATCATACCAAAAAACGAACAATTCTTGCAGTTATAATACAAAAGCGAAAATATCTCTTGAAAAAGCGACAGAAATATGATATAATCATGATACAGTCATATACGGACGGCTTGAATCATAAAGAAGAAAGAATTTTTTTCGTTTTTCGTGACAGGCCTTCCGCAAAAAAAGAAAGAGGTATTTTTATGAGTGACGAGCTTTCCTTTAACGGCGCGGAATTTGCCAAGCCCGTAGAAAACAAGGGTAAATACAAGAAGAAGCGCATGATGTTTCTCGGCCTGTACGTAGCGTTTGCCGCGGCGTATCTTTACGTAGCCCTCGTGGCAACGAAGGCGGCGGCGATCATCGCGATTCTTCCCCTTCTCATCTACATCCTTTATCTTGCGACCTGGCGCTACTGCAACTTCGAGTGGCTGATCCGCATAAACGTCGGCAAGATCACGATCTACCACCTTTACAACAAGAGAGAAAAGGAAAAGCATTCCTTTATGGCAAAGAGCATCCTTTCCGCGCTTCCCGACACCGAGGAGAACTTTGAGAAGCTGAAGGAAGGCGCAACCGTGATCGACTTCCGCACCGCGCCCGATGAGAAGGAGGCTTACCTCTTCCTCTACGAGGAGGGCGGCAAGAAGACCTTGATCCGCGTTTCGGTTTGCCGCGCGGTCGTTGTTGCCGCTCGCAGATACAGCGAGAACGTGATCGTTGACAAGGATTTCCTTCTGGTTTAATTTTTACATTAAATAAATAACACCACCCTTACGGAGAATCTCAAAATCGGATTTTCCATAAAAGTGGTGTTATTTTATTTCTTTAATAGAACGGGCCGAATCAATCGGGCAGGACCGAGAGAAGCTGCTCGGCGGCTTCTCTATCAAGCATTTCCACCTTGACCTCGTTATCCAACGCGTTCGCGCGAAGGTGAAGGATCAGGGTGTAGATCCCCGCGCGGGCGCGCAGAGGCGTGGTCACGTCCTCCACCGCGATCAGGGAGCGGCGCATCAGGGTGGTGATGCGCTTCTGATAGCCGCCGCCGTATACCGTGATGCGATCCTCGGTTATGGCAATTCCCGCCGTCTTATAGG
Source organism: Eubacteriales bacterium (assembly GCA_045630385.1). Classification (GTDB taxonomy): domain Bacteria; phylum Bacillota; class Clostridia; order Oscillospirales; family CAG-272; genus UBA1740. The sequence goes on from JAZQTA010000009.1 coordinate 62,399, forward strand.
CAAGGAATGCACCGAAGGCGCGGAGTCCCACGGCGATCGCAAAGCCGATGGCAAACAGAACGGAAACGATCGAAAGCGCGATCGCGGGCGCATCCAAAAGATACATCAGGGAAAGCGCGAGTACCGCACTCAAGGCAGAAATTGAGAAAATGAGAAGCGTGCTCCACGAGATAAAGGGAAAATAGCGAACGGCGCGCGTTTTCTTTTCCATGGGCACGTATGCGGGAAGAAGTGAGGCGATAATCTCGGCCGCCTCCTGCGCGCGGCAAAGCGGCAAGAGCATGCCGACCATGGAAGCGCCTTTATTTTGCTGATCCTCTCCGCCCTCGTGATAGCCGATGACCTCAAGGGTGAGCGTTGCATACCCGAAGAGGCGCTGAATAAGACCTTGGCGGATCACGACACCCTGGATGCGGTCGAAGCCGAAGCTGTTTTCATGGCGCGTGAGAAGTCCGTAGGATATCTCGAGATCCTTCGCCGTTTTACGGATGCGGAAGTTATAAAATCCGATAAAGGATTGCAGAATGCTTACAAGGAAGGTGAAGAGAGAAATTCCCACCGTCACGATCAAGCAGACGATCAGCGCAGGAACGAGCACGAAAAAGATCTCGCCGGCAAAAATCCTATACAGCACGGGAACAAGACAGAAATAGGCAACGAGCGCAAGCACGATCACCGTTAAGGTTCCCAAGGCCGCCGATGCGATATTCAAAAGCGAATAGATCAGCTTCTTTCCCGAGGACAGAACGAGATCGCCGCCCTCCGCGCAAAGAACCTCCTCAGCGGGGGCTTGCTCCGCGGCAACGGACTCGCCGTTCTTTTTTGCCTTCAGAAACGCCATCAGCCGATCTGCCTCGGCGGCCGTTTCGTAGATCAGAATCTCGGAGGTCATGGCCGTATTGGCCGATCCGCTATCCACCGTGATCACCGCAAGTCCGAAAAGGCGCTGAATGATATTTTGCTTTTTATTGATAGCGTGCATTTTGCAGTATTCGAGAATTGAATTCTTGCGGAAGAGCACGCCGCGCGTGACGCGAACGTCATTTTCGGTCAGCGTATAGGATGCGAAGCGAAGGTAGAGCACGCGGTAAAGAATGAGCGCCGCATATACGGCAACCATGGCGAGAATAAAGAACGGAAGAGCGCGAAGATCCCATCCGAGCATATTGCCCGCCTCGTCCTCCAGGATGAGCGCATCCATAAAAGCGAAGGCGGCAACAAGAGTGATAAAGATATCCGCGACGAAATGGTAGTAGAGGTAATTCTTACAAAACTTCTTCATTCGCCTTTTCCTCCACGCGCTTTTCAAGATAGCCCTCCAGCACCTCGATCATAAGGTCTGCCTCGGCTCTTGAAAGGCAAGCAAGATTGAAGTTTGAGCCCGCCGTGGAGATCATGACACCGCTAAGACCGAGCGCCATCATGATCGGGCCCTCAAAGCGGTGCAGATCCTGGATCTGGCATACGGGAATGGTGACCGAGTGGCGGAAGATCACGCCGCGGCGCACGAGGATGCGCTTTTCATCAAAGCCGTAAGCGTAAAGCTTATAGCGGAAATACGGAAGGATCAGAAGGAAGGCAAGCGAGATCAGAACGGGAATACCCGCGCCGATCAGCACCGCAACTCGCGCGACACCGGCAGGCGCCAGAATCGCGGCGGGAATAAATGCGCCGAGAATGGCAACGGCGGCAATGCCGCAACGGAGGTAAAAGAGCTGCATTGCTCTTTTGGGAAGCTTATTCATTTTCATAATCGGTTCTCCTTTTTATGATTCAAATTTCAAAGCTCGGCTTTTCGCCAAGCAAAAGTCTGCAAAGATAATATACGGGGATCGCGGACCAGCCGTGGCAAAGGCTTCCCGCGCCGTCGAAGTCCTCCCAGCCCTTTTCGGTTTCCCAGAAGCTGGTTGCTCCCTCGGCAAGCATACGGCCGTATTTTTTCTTTATATCCTCGATAATATACGAAGAATAGTCAACATTTGTTTGCAAAAGAGCATCATAGAAGTAAGTATGCATCGAAAGCGTGATCGGAACGAGGCTTTCATCGGTCAGCATTTTCTCCACCACGCTCTTATCTCCAACGCCGCAAAGCACGGCAATGCTGTTTGCAAGAACGCTTCCCTTATCGCTACCCGTGCTCATGCGGAAGTATCCCTTTTCCTCGACAAAGAAGGCCTTTTTGATCGCACGGAGCATGCCCTCGGCGGTGCTTTCGCCTCCGTAGAGCGCGGCATAGTCGCGGCAGGCGAGAACGTACATGCCGTTCAGCGCAAGGTCATAGCAAAACGTATATTCCTCGGGGGTGCGGTGAAGATCGTGATCGTTATCGCTTTCCTCCGACCATTCGTAGAAATTCCAGAAGGGATACGGAAAGCGAGGGATCAGGCCGCTTTCATCGATGCGCGAGGCAAAGGCGGCGAGCATTTTTTCCATTGCGGGGCGAACGAGCGGCAGCACCGACCGATCTCCCGTGTGCGCCACGTAATCCCGCACAACGCGCGGAAAGCACAGCGAAAAGGACGGAATGGCAAACGCTCTTTTGGTTGGGAAGCAAAGCGGAAAGAATCCGTTTTCCATCTGCCCCTCGGCAAAGAACAGCACGTGGTGGCGCTGGAGCGCCGCGCCTCGGAAGGCGGTGTATCCGCAAAGCATCTGATTGCGGCTGTCAAGAAGATAGGTAGACTGCTCGCGCCAAGGGCAATCCTCGTAATGCTCGTGCACCGAAAGGCGAAGAGTATTCACCGAGGTATCGTAAATTTTTTGGAGCAGAGGATCGGAAAAGCTTTTTTTCTTTTCCGAAAAACGGCGGCTCACCTCTCGGATCGCAAAATGCGAAACGGTGATGGGCGCTTCGTGCGCGACCTCAAGATATCTGCCCGCGAGGCGGCGCAGGGGATGCAAAAATACGTTTCTTCCCTTATGCGCCTTATATTCCACCGAGAAATCGCGGCCGCCGATCAGGCGCGGCACGTGACCGTCCACAAGATGCTCGCCGTACGAGACCGTCAGAAGCTGATCCGCATCGGACAAAAGATCCAGAGAAAGGAAGCCCGCACGCTCCTCTCCGAGATCGAAAAGATAGGTGCCGTGATCGGTGCGCGTCACCGCGGCCGCCTTTGCAAGCGGCAGAAGGCGAAGCGGCGAAATACTGCGCTTTTTCGGCTGCGGCCGATCCGCGGACACAGCGCTTTCCCAAGCGGCCGGCGCGGCGGTGCTGTCATAAAAGAAGGAAAGGCCGAGCTGAACGGTGATCACCTTTTTATAGCCCGCTTTATATCCCGCTACCTTGCGGCAAGCGATACCCGCATCCGAGGCGAAGATTGCTTGACCGTCGGCACGAAGCTCAAACCAAAGCCCGGGCGCGTCGCTGATATAACAGCTGGAATCCACACCGGGATGCCAGGCAAGAATGCGAAGGGTGTGCCCCCCGCCGTCCGCAAGGAAGCGCGAAACGGCGCATTCGTCATAAAGCGGTGCATTGGGATACGCGCCGCTCTGCGAAAAGAGAACGAGCTTTTCGTCTATATATGCGGCAAAATGCCCCTCGGATGCGACGGCAAGCGTGATTTTCTTCCCTTTCCCGACCGATACGGGCAAGGAAAACTCCGCATAGCTATCCGCCTCCGCGGTGGGAAGCCATATCCATTTTCCGGACAAGGTGTTCTTCATAAAACGCTCCTTTTGTTTTCTTTGCTTTTATACTATCACAACGCGCGCGTTTTTGCAAGAGAAAAAATATGAATTTGCGCTTTACATTTTTTTTGGCATGTGCTACAATAAAGTAAACAAAACTGCGGAGGCGAAAAATGACTTCTCTTTTCGGAAATGCAAAATTTATCAGCTGTGCAACGCCCGTCGTCGGCCGTCGGACGGGAACGGCCAATCCTACGCTGCGCTTCAGAAGAGCCTTTGACCTGAAAGCAATGCCGAAGAAGGCCACCGTGCGCATTGCGGGGCTCGGCTGCTTCCTTCTTTATATCAACGGAAAAAGAGTGAGCGACGAGCTCCTCTCCCCCGCCTTCACGGATTACACCAAGACCGTGCTCTACTGCGAATATGACGTCACGCCGCTTCTCTGCGAGGGCAAAAACCTCATCTGCGCAGAGGTTGGCAGCGGCCACTTTAACCAAAGCGAGGCAGACACCTGGAGCTTTTACGCCGCACCGTGGCGAGATTTCCAGAAGCTTCTTTTCGCGCTCGTCCTTGACGGCGAGATCGCGCTTGTCAGCGATAAAGCCTTCCGCGTCAGCCGCGTGATCGGAGAGGACGGCATTCCCACCTTCGTCGGTCCTTGCTATTACAGCGTGCTTCGCGTGGGCGAGCGGTATGACGCAAGGCTGGAGGACGGCTGGCTCGAGCCCGATTTTGACGATCGCGCATGGATGCACGCCTCCTTCGCGGCGCATCCCGGCGGCAAGCTCAAAAAGCAGTCACTCCCTCCGATGCGCGTGTGCGAGAGGCTCAAGCCCGTGAAAAGCTGGGCATCGAAAAACGGCCGCGTTTACGATTTCGGAAAGGGCATCAGCGGCGTATGCGAGGTGTCCATGAAGGCAAGGCGCGGCACGGAAATGACGATCCGCTACGGCGAGGTGCTGGATGGGCGCGAGCTTGACAGCACGCACATCGGCTGCTATCAGAAGATCGACCGTTTCTCCGAGGATACCTATATTTTCAAGGGCGGCGAGAAGGAAACGCATCACGCCTCCTTCGTATACCACGGCTTTCAATTCGTGGAGATCCTCGGCGCGACACCGAAGGACGATGAGATCACCGCGCTCTTTATCCGCACGGATCTGAAATCCCTCGACGATTTTTCCACCTCTGACGAGCATATCGCATGGTTTGCCGAGGCGGCAAAGACCTCGCTTCTTGCAAACTTCCACGGCTTCTCCGAGGACTGCCCGCACCGCGAAAAGAACGGCTGGACGGGCGATGCTTCCCTCTCCGCGGCGCACGCCTGCCTACGCCTGGATATGCGCGCGGCATACAAAAAATACCTTCTCGACATCATCGACACCCAGCGCATAAGCGGACAGATCAGCTGCGTTTGCCCGACGGCGGGCTGGGGCTACAACTGGGCAGCAGGCCCTTCCTGGGACTCGGCCCTCTTCTTCATCCCCGAGGCGATCTACAAGGCCTACGGCGATGACTCCGCTTATCGGCTGATCCGCCCCTATGCGAAGAAGTATTTCTCCTATATGGAGGGCTATGAGGAGGATGGGCTCATCTGCGTCGGCCTCAAGGACTGGAAGCCTCCGCTCACCCTGCGCGGCGCAAATGACGTGGCAACGAATGAATTCTCCGACTCCTGCTTTTATATGGAGATGCTTCGCCTTTTCGGAGAGGCGCTCATTCGCTTTAACGACAAGGATGCTAACTATTATTTGCAAAAATCCGAATACTGCAAAAATGCGATCCGCAAAAAATATCTCGACGGTGACAAAGCGGATAACGATTCTCCGAGCGCACTCGGCATGGCGCTCTTCTTCGGCATTGCCGAGGGAGAAGCGGCGCAGAGAATGGCAGACAGGCTTGCAGAAAAGATCGAGGCCGCGCGCTACACCGCGCCCTGCGGCATTCTCGGCATGAAGGCGATCTTCGGCGCTCTCGCGAAATACGGCCATGCACAGGTGCTTTATAAGATGCTCACGACCGAGGAATACCCCTCCTTCGGCTATTGGAAGAGCCTCGGCGCGACCACGCTTTGGGAGGATTTCGAGGGCAAGGAATCCCGCCTGCACCACATGTACGCATCCCCGATGGATTTCGTGCTTCCCTATATCGGCGGCATTCACAACGAAGGTGTAGCCTTTGACCGCGTGCGCTTTGCGCCCTATCTTTACAGCGAGGACTGCGCCTCGCACTACGCCGTGAAAACGAAGTACGGCAAGATCTCGATCGATTGGCAGTATAAGGACGGCGTTTTCAAGGCAAGGATCAAAAAGCCCAAGGGCGTCAAAGCCACGCTTTCCGTTCTTGGAAAATGCCACCCCGTTACGGACGGCGAAAGCGAATTTTCCATCATTTAATAAAAGAGGGTAGCTCAAGTTCAAAAAAACTTGAGCTACCCTCTTTATATCAGTGTGAAATCAATGCCGTTATGCAGCTTTCTGTATTCCGACGGCGACATCTGCTTATATTTTTTGAAGGTGCGGTGGAAATACGAGGGGGAGGAAAAGCCGACGGCATAGGCGATCTCGGAGAGGTTCATTTCTCCCGCGAGAAGCTCCTCGCTTTTGCAAATGCGGACGAAGTTGATAAAATCCCAAAGCGTTGTGCCCGTGGCGGAGCGGAAGAGGCGGCAAAGATAGCTCTTGTTCAAGCGCAGAAGATCGGCGCACTCCTCCAAGGCGATCTCCTCGGCAAAATGCGTGTCGATATATTCAAATAGAGGGACGAGCTTCGAGAGCTGGCCGAAATCGAAGGCCGAGCTTTCGTCTGCCAAAAGACCGCGGCGGTGCAAAAGAGATATAATGAAGAAAATATCCGAGGTGATGCGGTAATCCCCCGCAATGCCCGCCTCGGCATCCTGCTCGATCATATCAACAAGATGCGTTTTCAGATCCGCGTAGTCCGCATCCGAGGGATGGAACACAAACACGGGCGCAACCGTGCGCGAAAGCAGATCCGAAAGATAGCGAAACGAGCCTCGGAAGGTGGAGGGCGTCTTGAACTGTACCATATGCTGCACCGTGCCGTCATCAAGGAACTGCGTGGCATGCGGCACACGGCTGTTAAAGAAGATGATATCCCCTTCGCCCGTGATATATTCCGTCCCCTCAAGGCGGTTGCTCATGCGCCCGGCCTCAATGATGAGGAACTCAAGCTCGGGATGAAAATGCAGATACGAGCCGCGCCCGCCCGCGGAGCGCGGAGCCCCCCATACGCATTTGGCGGGGCGGTTCGGATTTTTAAAAAATATCTTTTCGTTCTTCATTTTTTCTCCAAAAGTCAATATTGTTCATGAAAAAGGCAATTTTCCACTTGCTAAACGTAAATTTCTGTGCTATTATAAATATAGCATATTTTATTATGAAAATCAACCCTTAAATTTTGGAGGATAAAAAAATGGCAAAAAAGAGCGCAGACCTTGATGCATTCAAGTTTGATCAGAGCGAGCAGAAGATCGACGCCGACAAGAAGATCCGCGTTGGTATCATCGGTACCGGCTGGATCGCAGGCGCACACATGCAAAAATATATGCAGATGCCCGACGTTGAGATCGTCGGCGGTGCGGATCTTATCCCGGGCAAGGCAGAGGCCTTCTTCGAGTCCTACGGACTGAAGGACGTGAAGTGCTTCCCCTCTCACAAGGAATTGATCGATTCCGGTATTTGTGACGCGGTCTGCGTTTGCACCTACAACGCAACCCACGCAGAGTGCACCATTTACGCCTTGGAGCACGGCGTGCACGTGCTTCTTGAGAAGCCCATGTGCGTAACGCTTGACGAGGCCGTTGCCATCTGCAAGGCAGAAAAGGCTTCCGGCAAGATCCTTTCCATCGGCTTCCAGCCCCGCTTCGATGCGAACATGCAGATGGTGAAGAAGATCGTGCAGTCCGGCGAGCCCGGAAAGATCTACTACATCCAGACCGGCGGCGGCCGCCGCCACGGCATCCCCACCCCCTTCGGCACCTCCTTCATTGAGAAGGATAAGGGCGCGATCGGCGCTTTGGGCGATATCGGTTGCTATTCCCTCGACATGGTTCTCAATGCGATCGGATATCCGAAGCCTCTGACCGTTTCGGGCTACGTTTCGGACTTCTTCGGCAAGGATCCCGACTACTTCCGCGCAGAGGGCAAGCCCGCAGAGTACGCTGATATTTTCGGCGTTGACGATTTCGGCGCGGCCTTCATCCGTCTGGAGGGCGGCATCGTTCTCGACTTCCGCATTGCATGGGCTATGCATCTTGACACCCCCGGCGATACCATTATCATGGGTACGAAGGGTTCGCTCCGCATTCCCTCGACCGAGTGCTGGAACGGCTCGATCGGCGGCCCTCTGAAGCTTTATCAGAGAGTTGCGGGCACTGACGTGATCACCGAATTCCCGATGGCAGCCCCCCACAAGCAGGATAACTTCTATCTGAAGGTCCGCTCCTTCCTTGACGCGATCAAGAACGGCGGTGAGGCCCCCATCCCCTCCTCGCAGATCATCATCAACCAGGCCCTCATCGATGCGATCAACGAATCCTCGAAGCTTGGCCGCGAGGTAGAGGTAAAAATCCCCGAGATTTAAGGAGAATAACGCAATGAAGAATTTTAAGATCGGCCTCCAGCTTTACAGCGTAAGAGACGCCATCGCTTCCGACCTCGTCGGCACGCTGAAGGCAGTAAAAGCGGCAGGCTACGATTATATTGAGAGCGCGGGCGCAGGCTTCTACGGTCTTTCGGCAGACGAGGCAAAGAAGCTTCTTGCCGAGATCGGGCTCACCCTGATCTCCGTGCATTCCATCGACGTTTCCGACGAAAATCTTGCATTTTTCGCCGCACTCGGCGTGAAGAACTTCACCATTCCCTACTACGGACTCGAAAACTACAAGAAGGATTTCGAGGGCTCGATCGCATACTTTAACGAATGCGCCGAGAAGGTGGAGAAATACGGCATGCGCCTTTTCTATCACAACCACGATTTCGAATTTGAAACGCTTGGCGATAAGAAGATCATCGACAGGCTCTACACCGAAACGAAGGAGGGCGCGATCGCGCCGCAGTTCGACGTTTGCTGGGTGACCTACGGCGGCTCCGATCCCGCAGAGTACATCCGCAAATACGCTTACAAGAATCTGACGATGGCGCATCTGAAGGACTTCACCTGCAAGGGTGCTGTGAAGGGCGCGGTCTACGAGCTGATCGAGGGCGGCGAGGTGAAGAAATCCAAAGAGGAAAACCTCTTTAAGTTCAGACCCGTCGGCCAGGGCGTTGTCAACTTCGACAGCGTGCTTGCCGCCGCCGAGGAGGTTGGCATTGACGTGCTGATCGTGGAGCAGGATCAGTCCTATGAGACGCCCGCGATCGAGGCAGTCAGCCAGAGCCGCGCGTTCCTTAAGAGCACGTACGGAATTTAAAAAGCATTGGTATAGATGCTGTCTCATTAAGAATTCAACAAAATCAAGGTAAAATATGAAAGATACTGTCGAAATTATATGTTAAGCGAATTCTTAATGAGAACAGCACCGCGGGGCGAACGGATTTGGAGCAGAAATTTTCGGCTGACGAGCGAGAGGCGTAGACACCTACGCCGAGCGAGGAAACGAAAATAGAATAAAAAACTTTGATTTAATGAAGAAAACCGCAGGTTTTCAACCTTAATATTTTTGAGTTTGCATAAAGCAACGGAGGAAACACCGCTTTTCAGCAATATTCCTCCCGTTTTTTATTCGATTATGCCTAAATACGACAGCCCCCTTACGATAAAGGAGATAAATTTATGAGACTTGCGGTTATGTCCCCCGTGCTCGCCGAAATGGGACTTGAGGGTGCGCTTGCGTACCTTGCCAAGGCGGGCGTGCATTCCATGGAGCTCGGCGTTGGCGGTTACCCCGGCAAGGCGCTTTGCGATGCGGGTGACTATTTGAAAAATCCCGAGAAGATCGAAAATCTGAAGGCGCTTCTCAAAAAATACGACGTGGAGCTTTGCGCCCTCGCGGTGCACGGCAACCCCATCCATCCGAACAAGGAGATCGCGAAGAGCTTTGAGAGCGATTTTGACGATGCGGTCCTTCTTGCGGAAAAGCTCGGCGTTCACACCCTGATCACCTTCTCGGGCTGCCCCGGTGACTGCGCGGAAAGCAAGAATCCCAACTGGGTGACCTGCGCATGGCCCGAGGATTATCAGAAGATCCTCGACTGGCAGTGGAACGAGGTGCTGATCCCCTATTGGAAGGAAAAGGTAAAATTCACGAAGGCTCACGGCGTGACGAAGGTGGCCATGGAGCTGCATCCCGGCTTTATGTGCTACAATCCCACCACGCTTCTTCGCTTGCGCGAGGCCGTGGGTGACGGAATCGGCGCAAACCTCGATCCCTCGCATCTTTTCTGGCAGGGCATTGATATTTGTGAGGCAATCAAGCTGCTCGGCAAGGCGGGCGCGATCTATCATTTTCACGCCAAGGATACGCGCATCGACGGCGCGAACGTGGCAACGCGCGGCGTGCTTGACACCGAGAGCCTCGCAAATCTCACCGACCGCTCCTGGATCTTCCGCACGGTGGGCTACGGCCACGATGCGAAGGTATGGAAGGATATTTTCAGCATGCTTCAGAGCGTTGGCTATACGGGCGCGATCAGCATCGAGCACGAGGACGGTCTTATGAGCCCGCTCGAGGGACTTGAAAAGGCAATCGAATTCTTAAAGCCCATGATCATCAAGGAAAGCGCAGGTGCAATGTGGTGGGCGTAAACGAAAGGATCTACACACTCGGCATCATTGGCTACGGCGGCATGGCGGGCAACCACCGCAAGCAGCTGGAAAAGAAAAACGTGCGCGTTCGCCTGAAGGGCGTTTTCGATATAAACGAGGAGCGCCGCGCCGCCGCGGTCGAGCAGGGCTATCTCGCCTACGACTCGGTGGATGCATTGCTTAGAGATCCCGAGATCGATATCGTTCTGGTTGCAACGCCGAACGATTCGCACAAGGAGCTTGCGCTTCGCGTTCTTGATGCGGGCAAGCATCTGCTCTGCGAGAAGCCCGTGACGATGACGGCAGACGATCTCGTTGACATCATGGAACGCGCCAAGGAAAAGGGGCTTATCTTCACCGTGGATCAGAACCGCCGAGTGAACCGCGACTTTATTTCCGTGTGCCGCGCGATCGATGCGGGGCTCATCGGCAAGCCCTACGTGATCGAATCCCGCGTGGAGGGCTCGCGCGGAATGCCCGAGGGTTGGCGCACGAGCAAGGCGCAGGGCGGCGGCATGCTCTTTGACTGGGGTGTGCATCTGATCGACCAAATCATGTGTTTTTGTAAAGAAAAGGTTGCAGAAGTATACTGTAAGATGTTCTCGGTCTACTATCCGGAGGTGGATGACAACTTCCGTTTGACGATGACCTTCGAGGGTGGACTTGTGGCGCACATTGAGGTTTCGACCAATAACTTCATCAAGCATCCGAGATTTTACGTGCTTGGCACGGAGGGCACGATGGTTGTGGACGAATGGGTTGGCACCGGCAAGGTCGTTCGCGCGCTTTCGCGCGACGACAAGTGGGGCGTTGAAATCGCGCAAAACAAGGTTGGCCCCTCTAAAACGATGGCGCCGAGAGATCCCTCCACCGTGAAGGAGATCGAGCTCTTTGAGCCCGAAGGAATTGAGGACAACCTTGATCCCACCTACCGCCAGCTCGTGGATGCCATTGAGGGCGCGCCCCTCAAGATCCTGCCCGAAGAGGCCCTGCGCGTGGTACGCGTGATGGAAGCGGCGTTCAGATCTGCCGAGCGCGGCGAGGCGGTCAAAACCGAAATTTAATTTTTACATACCCAAGCGGCACGGATTCGGAAGGATTCGTGCCGCTTCTTTTTCGTCCTTATAACCGAACAGCGGAAAGCCCGAAAAAGCGCAAGATCTTTATATTTTTTCAGACAAAAAACAATATAATTATTGCTTTTTATCTTTCTTTATGGTATCCTTATGGTATCAAGACTTTTGGGGAGGATCACTATGGAAAATTATTCGATCATGCCGCTTTTTGAGGACCGCGTGGAAGAGATCTGCCAAGATATCAAGGCGCAGTACGAAAGCGGCGCCGCCACCTGCGCACTCTTTTGCTTCAAGCTCGTTCCGGAGGGCATTCCCGCGATGGACAAGGCGCGCCAGCAGGGCGAGATCTATAAAAAATTCAGCGACCGCCTTGCCGAGATGGGGCTGCAGTGCGGCATTTTGGTGCAATGCACGATCGGACACGGCTATCCCTTGAACGAAAAAAACAGCTTCCAAAATTACATACCGCTCAACGGCTCCGAGCCCTATGACACGACCTGCCCCTACGATAAGGATTTTCAGGATTATCTTTTCGATCAGTTCAAAAAGCTTGCCGAATATAAACCCAAGGTCATTATGGTGGACGACGACTTCCGCCTGATGAACCGCCAGGCAGACGGATGCGCCTGCCCGCTCCACCTTTCCGCGACGGAAAAGCGCCTCGGAAAGCGCGTGGAAAGAGCCGAGCTTTACTCGGTTCTCTGTGACAAGGCGCATAAGGATAACAAAGCCTACGTGGATGCCTACGTGGATACGGTCAAGGAATCTCTGCTCGAGAGTGCGCGCGCCATGCGTGCGGGCATAGATGCCGTAGATCCGAAAATGAAGGGCATCTTCTGCCTTTGCGGTGCATCCACCGAGTTTGCAAGCGATATTGCCGTCATTCTCGCGGGCGAAGGCAATCCCCCTACCGTGCGCGTAAACAACGGAAACTATACCCCCGCAGGCCCGAGATATATCAGTGCTCCCGCAAAGCGCATGGCACAGCAGGTGGCCTTTCTTGACGAAAGAGTGAAGGTGATCCTCGCGGAAACCGATACCTGCCCCCAAAACCGCTATTCCACGGGTGCTTATTCCCTGCACTCGCATTTCACGCTCTCTATTTTAGAGGGTGCGGCAGGTGCAAAGCATTGGATCACGCGCCTTGGGACCTACGAGCCCGAAAGCGGCGAAGCCTACCGCAAGGTGCTCGGCAAATATAACGGATATTACGAGACGCTTTCCGCTCTCGTTCCCTCGCTTCACTTCGACGGCTGTCGCATCCCCCTGCACAGCACACCGAAATACACCTTCCCCCATGCAAGCTCTATGGACGCCTGGTCCTATTGCGTTCTGGAAAGGCTCGGACTTCCGCTTTACTTCTCCCAAAAGGAAGGCGGCGCCGCCTTTCTTGACGACACCTGCGCCGACGGCTTCTCGGATGCCGAGATCGAGGCAATGCTCGGCGGAACGGTGGTGCTTTCGGGCGCGGCCGCAAAAGCGCTGGAGGCGCGCGGCTTCTCTCACCTCACAGGTGTCAAGGTGCGCGACTGGACGGGCGTGCAGATCACGGGAGAGAAGATCGGCCTCGGTATTGACAGAACCTGCGCAAGACAGCAAAAGGCGCTCGAGCTCTGCCCTGCCAACGGCGCGGAGGAAGCCTCCACGGTCTACCATCTGAAGGGCGGCAAGGAGAAGATTTCCCTCTTCCCGGGATGCGTATATTTTGAAAACGAAAGGGGCGGCAAGTGCATCACCTTCTCGGGTACGCCGAATACGCCCTTCTATTACAGCCAAGCCTTCTCCTTCCTCAACCAATCGAGAAAGGAACAGTTCATAAAGCTTCTTTCCCGCACGGGCAATCTTCCGCTCTATTATAAGGGCGACGAGGAGGTCTACTTCAAGTTTGCGCGCGGCGACGACGGATGCGGCTACGCCTTCCTCTTCAATATCGGCACCGATCCGATCGAGGAGATCCGCCTCGTGAGCGAAAAGCCCGTTGGGAAAATCTTCGCCCTCTCCCCCGGCGGAAAATGGAAGGAAGTGGCGTTTTGCGAAGAAAACGGCACGCTCACGCTGGATCTGATGGCCATCACGCTGATGCCCGTTGCGCTGAAGCTGATGTAAGGCAAATACACCAAAGAAAAAGGAGAACACAAATATGAAGCTTTTGGGAAAGGGGCAGGATCCCGAATTTTGGGCAAAAGTGCGCGAAAGCGAGGCCTATCGCCCCTACCGCGAACAGCTGCTGAAATACTATACGGAAAACATTGAAAATTACGACTATCATGCACTCCGTTATTCGGATTTCAAGCTTTTCTTCGTCACGGGAAACCGCAGTATTTATGAGAGAAAGTATTTTTCGCGCCGCCGCGTGCTGGAAACGGCGGTTCCGCTGGCTCTGATCTACCCCGAGGAGCAGAAGTATATCGACACGGTGATGGAGATCATCTACGTGATGTGCGACGAATACACCTGGTGTTTGCCCGCGCATCAGGCGCAGATCCAAACCAACGACAATTCCCGCCCCGATCTCTTCTGCACCGAAACCGGATGCTATCTTTCGATGACGGATCTTTTGCTCGGCGACCGCCTGGATCCCCTGATCCGCAGCCGTATCCGCTATGAGGTAAAACGCCGTGTGATCGACAGCTATGAGGGCACGGCCGTTTGGTGGTGGGAAAACGCGACGAGCAACTGGGCGGCAGTTTGCACCGCAAGCGTAGCCGCCTGCTATACGATCCTCTACCCCGAGCGCTTGACCGATGCGATCATCGCACGCATGGAAAGAAGCATCGGCAATTATCTTGCGGGCTACAACGATGACGGCGTTTGCCTCGAGGGATGCGGCTATTGGGAATACGGCGTTACCTTCTATATTCAGTTTGCAGAAATGATGCGCGAATTCACGGGTGGAAAAATCGACTACTTTAAGCATCCGAAAACCAAGGCAATCGCTATCTTTCCCCAGAATATGTTCCTCTCCGGCTATGCCTCGGTAAGCTTCTCGGATGGCGGAAGAAAGCTCCGCTACTTTATCCCCACCGTGCATAGACTGAAGGACGAATTTCCCGATGCCGTCAAGGTGTTCCCGATCGAATACGGCTCGTATGACATGGGTTGCGGAAGACTTTCGCCCCGTCTTTACGGCGCGATCTGGTTCAACGAGGACTATTATTTCAATCCCGACAAGCAAGAGGGCGAGAGCGAATATTACGCGCCCGACTCACAGTGGTTTGTGAAAAAATGCGAGAGCTATAGCTTTGCGGCAAAGGCAGGGCACAACGCAGAGCTTCATAATCACAACGACGTCGGATCCTTCATCGTTGCCAAAAACGGCCGCCAGCTTCTGATGGATCTCGGCTCCGGCGCTTATACCGCGCAGTATTTCTCTGCCGTAAGATACGAGATTCTCGAGCCCTCCTCGAGAAGCCACAGCGTTCCCGTGATCGACGGCGCTTACCAGCTGGTCGGTAAGGAGCACGGCTCCACGGCGGTTTCGTGCAAAAACGGCGTATTTGAAATGGATATTGCGAGCGCATACGGAAACGAGGCACTCCGCTCTCTGAAGCGCCGCTTCGAGACCTACGAGGATCGCGTTGTGATGATCGACGAGATCGACGGTGACGTTTCTGTGATCGAAAGATTCTGCACGCTGATCGAGCCAAAGATCTGCGAAAGCACCGTCATGATCGAGGAGCTTTCCCTTTCATTCGATCCCGCCGTTTGCGAGCTTACGGTTCATTCCGAGCCAACCTCCGCCTCCACACCCGTTCCCTGCTATATGATCGACTTCAAGCTGAAGGACGGCGTTAAGACCTTCAAGGCGATCATAAAGTAACGCCCCTCACATTGCAATATTTTGCATATCTCTTTCGCTTTTTGCAAAATATTGAATTGAATTTGAGACTATCCTATGCTATAATAAAGGTAACAGAGATATTTTTTGAAGGAGATTTTTGACATGAAAAAATACGTGCTCGTCGGCTGCGGTATGCGCGGCGTTCTCTCTTACGCAGTTCCTCTTGTGAAGGAATTTTCCGACTGCGGCACTCTTGCGGGCGTTTACGATCCGAACAAGGGGCGCATGAAGCTTGTGAGCGAGCTTTGCGGCGCGCCCATTCCCTGCTATGATGATTTTGATCAGATGCTCGACACCGTGAAGCCCGATGCCGTGATCATCACCCCTCGTGACTGCGATCACGCGGAATATGCGATCCGCGCGATGGAAAAGGGCTATGACGTCGTGGTGGAAAAGGCGCTGACGACCACCTTTGAAAACGCCATCGCCATTCGCGAAACCCAGGCGAGAACAGGCAAGAACGTGACGGTTACCTTCAATCTGCGCTACCATCCGCTCTACAAGCGCTTAAAGGAGCTGATCGCCTCCGGCGTTGTCGGCAAGGTTCTTTCCGTGCATTTCGAATGGCTTCTCAATACCAGCCACGGCGCGGATTACTTCCGCCGCTGGCACAGCCGCCGCGAATGCTCCGGCTCTCTGCTCGTGCATAAATCCACGCACCATTTCGACATCGTCAACTGGCTTCTCGAGGAAAAGCCCGTGCGCGTTAACGCCTTCGGCTCGCTCCGCTTCTACGGCCCGAACCGCGAGGAGCGTGGCGAGAGATGCCTCACCTGCCCCTACAAGAAAAAATGCCGCTTCTATATGGATATCGAGGCGGATGACGAGCTTCGCGAATTCTATTTCAAGAACGAAAAAGAGGACGGCTACATCCGCGACCGTTGCGTTTTCTCGGACGAGATCAACATCGAGGACTCGGTTGCCGTGAACGTGCAGTATAGCGGCGGCGCGATCATGAACTACTCCTTGACCGCGCATTCCCCCTACGAGGGCTGCCGCCTCGTGACCAACGGTACGGACGGACGCCTGGAGGCCACCGAAAGAAAGGATCAGATCGTGGACTACAAGGAGGTCAGCGCACAGGAGGTGCTGATCTTCAACCGCCGCGGCGAAAAGATCCGCATGGAGATCCCGCTCGGCAATGACGGCGAGGGACACGGCGGCGCGGACGAAATGATCCGCGAAAGCATCTTCCGCGGCAATCGCGACGATTCGATCGGCCAGAACGCCAACGCAGAGGCAGGTCTTATGTCGATCGCCATCGGCATGGCTGCCAACATTTCCATGGCGGAAAAACGCCAGGTTTCGATCGGAGAATTCTACCCCGAGCTGAAGGATTATTGATATGTAGCGTGTTATCACACGCAACGATATAAATCCCTGCGGGGCGTGTGGGGATTTATATCATATCGCGCCGAGCGTAGCGAGGCATATCGCAACCGAGCGAAGCGCGGTTATATCGCATTCGCATAGCGAATATATCGCTTACAAGAAAAGAGGCACTATTTTCATAGCGCCTCTTTTTTTATTTTTGGCATAACTGTTTTTAGCGAAGAGATTTTGAGGATAGTTTTTCCTTATTCGACCCGACGGCGTAGATAACTACATAGGGGAGGGAGAAAACGGAAAAATAGACCAAAATATCGAAGCGCTCTTTGGCGAATGGATTTTGTGCAGAATTTTTCATTCTTCGCGCCGCGAGCCGTACAAAGGTACGGCAAGGAGCGAAAATGGAAAAAGCAAATAAAAAACAAACAATCGGAAAGAAAACGAAGTTTTCTAACCTTAATCCCTTCATGTGGTTTTAAAAAAGAGGCACTATTTTCATAGCACCTCTTTTTTATTTTTTGCATAACTGTTTTAGCGAAGAGATTTTGAGGATAGTTTTTCGTTATTCGACCCGACGGCGTAGATAACTACATAGGGGAGGGAGAAAACGAAAAAATAGACCAAAATATCGAAGCTAAAAATTACATGGAGAAGTTCTTGAAATAATTCTGAATCAAGATAATGGGCGTACCCTTATCGCCGCTACCGCTGGTGAGGTCAGCAAGGCTGCCCAGAAGGTCGGTGATCTGGCGAGGCGTCGTTCCCTGGCTCTTCATGTTGTTCACAAGATCCTGCTCTTTATTCTTGATGATGTTCTTCATTGCGGCAACGGCTTCCTCACCCGAAAGGCCTGCAAGCTCGTTATCTGCAACGTACTTCAGCTTGATCTCGTTGGGCTTGCCCTCGAGGAGCTTGGTGTATGCAGGAGAGCAAACCGGATCGGCAAGCTCCCAGATACCGCCGACGGGATCCTTGAAGGCACCGTCGCCGTATACCATGCACTCAATGCGCTTTCCGGTCATACGGAAGAGCTCATCGGAAAGATCGTCTACAAACTTCTGGCAATCTCTCGGGAAGAGCTTTACGCTATCCTCGGTTGCAAGGTTCGAGCCGAGAACACCGTACTGCTCGTTGTATCCGCTACCGTC
Source organism: Eubacteriales bacterium (assembly GCA_045630385.1). Lineage (GTDB taxonomy): Bacteria > Bacillota > Clostridia > Oscillospirales > CAG-272 > UBA1740. The sequence continues at coordinate 80,194 of JAZQTA010000009.1, forward strand.
CACAGAACGGCAAAGGATCTCATCGAGGCTGACAACCTTCTCTGCGCCTGCCTTCAGGAGCGCCTTCTTGGTTCTCTTTCTCGAGTGAATGTCTGCATTGATAACGAACTTCGTGTATTTCAGGATCTCGGCGGGATTGTTCGCCAAAATTACCTGGCAGTTGTTGCCCATCTTCTGATAATACTCAATATAGTCCACGCCCGTGAAGGTGTGACGCACGTCACCGAAGGTGGCCTTGAACTCCTCTGCGGTGAAAACATCAGAATAAGGATTCACGCCCTTTTCGATCAGCTGCTCGGGGGTTACAAAGCTGTTTCCAACCTCATCGGAGGGATAGGAAAGCTGAATGACGAGCTTCTTTACGCCCTTGGCGATGCCCTTCAGAATCATGGAGAAGCGGTTTCTCGAAAAGATCGGAAGGATAAGACCTACGGTTTCATCCCCAAACTTCTCGGAAACGTCTTTAGCGATCTGGTCGCAGGTAGCATAGTTGCCCTGAGAGCGTGCAAGCACGGCCTCGGTTACAGCAACAACGTCCTTGTCCTGTAAAGGAAATCCATGCTCCTTCGAGGCGTTCACGACGCAATCAGCGGTGATTCTAACAAGGTCATCTCCCTTTTTGATAATGGGAGCGCGAATACCACGCGATATAGTTCCCTGATAATCCATTGTATAAGCTTCCTTTACTGAATTTTTTTAACGATATATTATAACACATTTTGCGCCGTTTGGCAATCGTTTTTCAAAAAAAAATGTATTTTTTTAATTCTTTACATTTTCGTCACAATCGGCGCTTTTAATTTTCCTCAATTACGGCCGCGCGGACGATATTTTTATCGGTGAAAACGTCGGTTTCATCCGTGCTTTTCGTGGAAAATTCGGAGATCACCGCGCCCTCGTCTCCCGCGCTGAACCAATGCAGAGTTTCGGGCATAATGGTGTACTGCTCTCCCGGGTTCAAAACGATCTCATGAAAGACAGTGACGTCCGAGCGCGGAATCACCGCCTGCACGTCCTCGCGCTTTCCCTCTCCGCTGACGTAAAGATACACCTTTCCGTAACGACAACGGAAGGTTTCCTCCTTGCCAAGCGACGCACCCGACGGAACGTGCATGTGTTCGGGACAGCTCTGATGCGAAAGAAGCACCATCTCCTTGGCACACACTCTTTCGGTATTGATATACGTAAGGATCTGCAGGCCAACGGACTCTATGTCACCAAGCCCAAAATCGGCGACCTCGATGCGCGTTTTTCCGCATCGCTCAAAACGATCCCTGCCTTTTCATACATCTTTAGCGCAAGCGCCACCTGCTTTTCATATACAGATCTTTTCATATTTTCGTTTCCTTTTAGTTATAGTTTATTTTTTGAGGCGAGACGGAGAAAACAAAAATTCCGTACACACATGCATACGGAATTTTGAAGCGAAAGCATTTCGCAAGATTTAAAGCTGAACGAACCTACCGGCTTCATTGGCCTTGATCGTCTTGGTATTCAGATATCTTACAAGACGCCCGGGACGGGTTACGAACATAATATCTCTATCCCAGTTTCCCGCGCCGTCAATATGCACGTGCGCATAACCGAGGATTATGCCGCGAAAGGGTCTGTTACGACTCACACCGACAACGCCCATAAACGCATCGGATTCATCTTTCTTATTGAAAACGCCCCAATGCTGAACGATCTTATCCTTATAAAACTCGGTATAACGGCATTTGACCTGAACAAAGAGAACAAAAAACCAAATAATGGGGATCAAAACCAGAACACCGACAATGCCCCAAAAGACCAAGCCCAAATTCAACTTATCGACCAAAAGCTCCTTACCAAACATGAAAAGCGGAACATTCAAAGCTAAGATTACAAGCCACAGCAAAACCGTCCGTATCCGAAGCAAACTCCAAATGCTCGTTTTCGCAACGTATCTCGGTCTCATAAATCCTCCTGATTTCATTGTAGCGCTCTAAAAAAGAAGCGCGCACAATATATTTTAATTCATTATACCATAGACTTTTAAAAATATCAATAGATTTTAATGATTTTTGCAAAATAAAAATCATTTAGCGATAGGAGAGATCGCTTACGCAATACACCGTTACGCACCTCTCCAACTTCGTTTTCCACTCGTTGACAACACCTTGCTTATTTTTTATAAAACCAAAATCTTAGTGTTGCCTCCTCGGAGGCAAAGCCTACACCCAAGTGCAAGCAGAGGAAGGCAGGCAAAAAGTAAAGTTTCATTTACTTTCACATCTATTTTCAGACAAAAACAAAAAGTTTTGAGCAGTATGCCAACACACCGGTTTCTTCAAAAAACGAATCAAATCAAAATCCAAATTTCAACTTAAGTACGTGTGCAATGCGTTCGGCAAGCACGGTCTTCGTTTGCGGATGGATATCGTCCGTTTCGCAAACATCCCGGGAAATGACCGTATAGGTGCGCGGAAAATGCGTGGAAATGCGCTCTTGCGCATTCTGTATCATACGCCAGCCCTCTCCGAGCGCAATGCGCTCCGCCGTATCCGCAAGCTGGACGATCACGAAGCCGAGCGCCTCATCTCTGAAATCCTCTCTCCAGATGCGGATCATCTCGCAAAGCTCGCGCTCGTACACGAGTCCCTCCGCAACCGACGCATCGCTCTCGCCCTGATACCAAACCGCGCCCGAGAGCGCAAGCGGAT
>JAZQTA010000010.1:0-9467 GCA_045630385.1 Eubacteriales bacterium
GCGAAAACGGAACGCATCTGATGACGGGCTTTCTCGGCACGGGCAATCTGCTTTGGGCGCTCGGCGAAAACGGACAGATCGAGACCGCGCTGGAGCTTCTCTTCCAGGAGGGCTATCCCTCGTGGCTCTTTGCGGTCAATCGCGGCGCGACCACGATGTGGGAGCATTGGGACGGCATGAAGGAGGACGGCACGTTCTGGCCCGTTTCGATGAACTCCTTTAACCATTACGCCTACGGCGCGGTGTACGATTTCATCTTCGGCGCGCTTGCGGGCGTGCAGAACGCCGAGGGAACGGCAGGATACACGCGCCTTCGCATCTGCCCCACCGTGGATCGGCGCTTTGGCGACCATCTCTTTGCCTCTCTCGAAACCGAAAACGGAAGGATCGTCTCGGCCTATTATTTGGAGGCGGATCGCGTGCGCTACGAGTTCTCGATCCCGAAAAACACGAGCGCCGAAATCGTTTTGCCGAGCGGAACGCGCGAGGTGGCGGAAGGCAATTATATTTACTTTGAACCCTTGTATTGACAACTATTATTTGCATAAAGTGAGGTTTTTGCCATGAAAGTATATCAAGTGGATCTCTATGACTATTTCTCTATCACTCGCCCCGATGGCGCGAAAGGCTATCTTGACTGCTATATTCACGAGCAGGAGGAGGATCTTGGCGCGTGCCGCCTTCGCCCTGCGATGATCGCCATTCCCGGCGGCGGCTATCAGGTGAACTGTCCGCGCGAGGGCGAGATCGTGGCCATGCAGTTTTTCGCGGAGGATTATCAGGGCTTCCGTCTGCATTATTCGACAGCGCCCGTGCGCTTTCCCCATGCTCTATGCGAGGCGGTGATGGCGGTTGCCTATATCCGCGAGAATGCGGCTTGCCTCGGCGTGAATGAAAACGAGATCGCGGCGGTCGGATTTTCGGCGGGCGGCCATCTTTGCGGCTCGCTCGGCACGATGTTTGCTTGCCCCGAAACAGAGATCCTCGGCGAAAGAGCGGCGCTCGGCCGCCCCGATGCCGTGCTTCTAGGCTATCCCGTGATCTATGATCACCCCGGCTCGTTCAAAAATCTCTGCGGAGAGGACGAGGCGCTGAAAAGCCGCCTTGGGCTTCATCAGCAGGTAACGGAGCAGAGCGCGCCCGCGTTTATCTTCCATACGGTAGCGGATCGCATCGTTCCCGTGCAAAACAGCCTTGCCATGGCCGCGGCGTACGCCGATAAGGGCGTACCCTTTTCCCTTCATATATTTGAGAAGGGCGCGCACGGACTTTGCCTCGCCAAGGCCGCAAGCGATACGGTGGACGAGCTTCCGTACGTCGAGCCGCCCTTCTCCGAGGATTTTGCGCTTTGGGTGCCCATGGCGGCAAAGTGGCTGAAGGAAAGAGGCTTTGGGCCGAAATCGGGCGTGTAATGCGCGCCGCGCATTACAAAACTATGATTGCCTGACGGCAAGTATATAATCAAGCGTGAGCAAGTCCATGCTTGCATGAGTGAGCCACGCGCAGATTGCTCCGCGAGACCTTTGCGAAAGCAAAGAGGTGCGATAGCACGCCTTGATTTATTCAAGGCGTCCCGCAAGGAGTATGATACGCTTCGCGTAGAACTTGAGAGGCTACGCCTCGTTTTATACAACCCCGAAGGGGTGATGATATACCGCTTCGCGGATGATATACAGCCGCAAGGGCTGATGATATGCCGCTTCGCGGATGATATACACCGTGCGGTGCGCGGTGATGATATCGTAGGGGAGACCTATGGTCTCCCGCGGGCGAACGCAGTTCGCCCCTACGCCTCGTTTGATTAACAACAGTGAAAAAGCCATAGCATCCGCAGAAAAACGGTTTGCTATGGCTTTTTCTATGCTTTGTTTTTATCTCCGAGTTTTTCTTTTTTTGCTTTCAACGCGGCGATAATATCATTCGCGTTATCTTGCTTTACGACATTGGGATATTTAGCGTTTATTTCTGCGAGTGCGTCCTTGGCCTCCGCCTCGTCTTCGCGCAGTAAAATAAACAATTGCTCCAAATCCTCGGAGGAGAGAATTTTTTGGAGCACATCTTTTGCATAATCGGAAACCTTTTGCCATCCGCCGTAGAGGTTGCGCATTGCCGTATCTATCATTTCGTGGTTTAGCGGCTTTTGTGCTTTTTTCTCTTCGAGAATAATGCCTGCAATGTCGGACAGATCCTTTTTATACTGTCTTCCCGAAACGAGCTTCATGGCAATGAGATACTCCGCTTTTACGGTGCGAATGGCCAAAACCCCTGAAAAGGTTTTGTAGTGCACTGAATATTGAATGATTTTCGGAGAATAAGAAGCGGTTTTTTTGAAATCTGCATTGATCCAACCGTTTGGCAAGCCGAATTTGTCACCAACGGTATTGATGGCCTCCTTCATGACGGATGGAGCATCGTAATCTGCATCAATATCGTATGAGGATGCGCGGAAATCGTAGTTGATCAGCACCGATGCGCCACCGACTAAAATCATTTCGGCAGGGATGCCTCGAGCTCTCTTTTTGTATTCCTTGGCAAGCTCCTTTAAATAATATTCGAGATTTTCTTTTGTGAAAGGTGTATCAATAGACATTTCTTATCTCGCTTTCCACGATATTAAAGCGCATAAATTCGGGAATTGCCGTTTTTACGCATTCTGCCCGTCGGTCAAGCGAAGGAGAAAGCCTTGCGGCCAACAGAACGTCCTTGGGATAGATCGGAGATTTTAAGGATTGCGATCGGATATCGTCGTATTTGTTGCAGGTAGGGATGTTGTTTTCGCGGCAGAGATAGTCTATCATTGCCAAAAGATAAAACGCTTCCGGATACCATTTTTTTGACCAATAACGGCGAACGTCATCTGCCTCAAGCACGGCAATAATAAAATCAAGGTCGCCGCTATCCTTGGCTCGGTGGCAAACGTTGCTTTTGAAGATTTCAAAATCGGAGCGGATCTCAACGCTATCGGCAATCAACCGCTCCATTGAAATATCAAGCAGCTTGGAAAGCCGATATACAACCTCTGCGGTGCATTTTTCGAGCTTTGTTTTTCCGCGCACGAGCTCTGATACGGTCGTATACGGTATACCGCTCTGCTTTGCGCATTGATAAACCGACATATTCTTTTGCTTCAAAATCTCTTCAAGCATTCGATCTTCCCCCTTTCGTTATTCATATTATAACGCTTTACCGTTATATTGTCAATAGTTTTCCATAAAAAACGATTTTTCATTTCATCTATAATTTCTTCCGTTCTTTGTCTTTCGCGGAGCGAGGCTCATAACATTCGCAAAGCGAATTCATCACGTTTGTCAAAGACAAACTCATCACATTGCGGAGCAATTCATCACGCCGACTTGTCGGCTCATCGCTAAAAAAGGAAAAGTTATCATTCGAAAAGCGAATTCATAACTTAACTATGCCCTCGCCGTGGCGAAGCTCTCATTTGTTGCTTTTTAGGCTCCCTTGTGTAAAGGGAGCTGTCGCGAAGCGGCTGAGGGATTGTTTTGCGTGGCTTATAGATTTATACAACCCCTCCGTCACGGCGTTGCCGCGCCACCTCCCCTTGCACAGGGGAGGCTTAATATGTAGACGGGCAGAACGCGGCGCATTGAGGGGCGTTTGTTACAAATGACGGCGAGGCATGGGTGAAAATTGTTTATAATGCCGAAAGAAAATAAATATTTCTTTTTTTATATAGAAAAGGTATTGCATTCTTTTTTATATTCAGTTAAAATATTAGCACCCAAATATGCGCGCGGCATTCGCGCATTAAAATGAGTGCCGAAAAAAGAAGGAGAAAATATATGAGAAACGCAAAGAAACTCATGCTTCTTTTGCTCTCTCTTGCATTGCTTTGCGGCATTTTTGCCGTAGCGGCATTGGCAGAAGAGCCTGCAACGGAAGCAACAGTCGTTTACCCCGACGGATCGACCGAAGTGGTTGCCGTTGGCGAAACGATCACTCCCAAGACATTTACAGATGGACTTTACTACGGTAAGGGCAACACCCTGTTTAAGGATGATGCCACCGAGGGCTGGGTCTTCACCGTTGACGGTGCGGCTCTTGCAGACCTCACCGTAACCGAAGCAATGGCAGGCAAGGAAATCATTGCCTCCGGCGCAGATAAGGTGTACTACACCTCGGAGGAGATCGCTGCTGATTATTCCTCCAAGCTCGTCTATCACCTTGTAGCCGACGTAGAGAAATACTTCTCCACCTCGAACACGGGTGACAGAGGGGACGGCACGAATACGGGTGCTTCCCATTATCAGGATCTTCGTCGTTATCCCGACGGAACCGAGGGAAGAAACACCGTGAAGGACATTGTCGTAAAGCTTTACGAGGACGTAGACGTTGCAAGCTTCAAGATGAACTGGTTCATCGACGAGGCAAGCCGTAACGGCGGCCGTAACGCATATCTTGACCTGAACGGCCACACCGTTGTAACCGAGCAGACGGATTACGTTGAGATCAAGTCTCTTGCGATGCGCCTCTACTCCTCGCAGCCCGGCGCGCATTGGTATCAGCCGAACTCGGCTTCCGCATTCTACGTTTCGGATGACGGTACGCTTTACCTTGGTAACAATTCTGACTCCAATGCCGATTATTCCGAGAACCTTTCCGTGCATTGCAAGACGCTCTTCAACACTATGTACGGTAACGGTGCGTACATTGTTGGCGGTCACTACTATCAGCTCGAGGGTGCGACCACCTATCTCGTTCGTATCTCCCGTCGCTTAAAAGCGATGCAGAACGCTTCCTTCTACGTACAGGACGGCAACGCTCTGCTCGGTACGCCCGATGCCTTGTCCGATAACCTGAAAAAGGCAACCACCTGTAAGTTTTACAGCTTCGGTGAGTCCGCGGCTGTTTCGGGCGAAAAGGGCATTGCTCTGACGTTTGAGAACTGCGCGTTCTACGGTATCAATACCGAGGTAGCCGAAGCCACCGCAACGCTCACGCTGGACGAGGCTTGCACGGAAAACGCTGCGGCTGAATTCAAGACCGTTACCTTTGCAGACGGCACGACGCAGAAGTTCCTTGCCGCTTCTCTTGATGAGGCAAAGGCCTTCGTTGAGAGCCATCCCAAGGCAAACGCGACTCCCTACGCCAAGTGGGTGGACGATGAATACTTCCTTTCCACGAACCCCGAGCTTGAAATTGCATACGACGCTGATTTCAATGCAACGGTTTCGATCAAGGATAACGAGCTGCTTAAGGTTTACTTCGCGGTTGAGATCACCGGCGGCGAGACCGTTTATTACACCAACGCGGCAACCGCAAACAGCGATTTCCTCAATTATTTGAGCTACATGGACGGCGCAGGCTCGAAGACGGTGCTCTATTCGGATATCACCTGCGGCGGTCTCTATATCAACGGTAAAAAGGACGTTGCTTACTATATTGACCTGAACGGCTTTACGCTGACGGTCACCTCCATGGCGACCTACGGTGCGTTTGACGTTCGCGCAAAGCTTTCCCTCTATTCCTCCCGTGAGGGCGGCGTATGGGATACGAGCGCTTGCACCTACGCGCTCCACACCAATGACTGCAAGTGGGACGGTGTTACGCAGACCTACGGTGACTTCTGCCTTGGTGAAGAAACCATCTCCGGTACTAGCTATTATAAGAACCTGACGGTTCTCTGCCAGGCGATCGATAACCCGACGCTGCACGGTTCCAGAGTGTACCTTCTCGGCGGTACTTACATTCAGACCGTGAACAGCGCGGCGGAATGGTTCCTGCAGATGGGTAGAGTGGGTACTGACTCTACCTACGTTCAGGATATAAGAAACTGCACCTTCGTTCTGACCAATCCCGCAACCGCTCCCTTCTATCTGCGCCATGGCACGAATAACAGAGATATTACGGACTGTACCTTTATTTCTGCGAACACTGCGGGCGGCGTTGCTCTTTCGACTTACACCGATTATATCGTAGCAACCAGATTTAACAAATGTAACTTCGTAAACGTTCAGCCCTATCGCGGCTCTGATCACGTGGTTTACAACAGCTGTGCCTTCGGTACCACCGGTGCATACACCACCGAGGACATTAATGTTTCGGCAGACGCAGCCGAGTATATCGTACACGGCACGAGCGCAAAGACGATCGAAGCCAACGGCAAGACCTACCGCCTTGACGGCGCGTTCATCACCGATCCCGCCGCGGCTCTGAAGCTTACGCACGAGAACGTTGGCACGGATTATTGGGCAATCGGCACTACCGTTTCCGTTGCTCTTGATGAGATTACCAAGATCGAGGGCGATAAGCTCATTTGCGGCGCATACTACGATTATTCCGCGATCGATGCGATCGAGGGCGGCGTGGTTACCAAGGCAGGCGAGGCAACCGCTCCCATCAGCTTTAGCCTTATCAAGGATCTTGCATTCAAGTACGAGGATGCAAACGGCAATGTTTTCGGCGTGACCTACGAGGAGTGCGGCGAAACGGCAAAGGGTGTCGGCGATAAGTTCCACGAGCTCTTCAGCAATCCCGTGACTGCATACGAGATCGTGATGTATAAGGATATGTGCATCACGAAGGGCGTTCACTTCGGTCCTCTCGTAGCCACCTCGGATTCCAAACATAACCGCGACTACTATAACTCCTTTGTAAACGGCTCGATCATCTGGGATCTGAACGGCACCACCGTGACGATCGATAAGGACGTGACCGGTCTTGTAAACCTTGCCGCGGCAAACTATGCCCTGGCTACCCCCACCGTACAGAACGCTTATAAGCCCGCCGTATTCGGCTTTGAGAATAACGGCACCGATAACGGTCTCACGCTGAAGTCCTCCAAGGCAGGCGCGCAGATCATCAACGAGTCCTCCGCTTATACCTTCGGCGTTGGCGAGGGTAAGAAGGCTAAGGTGACGATCAACGGCGAGAATATCACCATGATCGCTATGAACACGCTGATCATCGGCTCGCTTGAGACCGGCGGCAGCCATCTGACGATCAACGGCGGTACTTACATCGGCGGCTCTACTGCCGGCGTAATCAGACTCTCCTACAATAGCACGATTTCGAACGCAACCATCATCAATGCCAATGCAAATGCAGGGCGCGTGATCCAGATCGACGGTTACCGTGAGGCAACGGATACCTTCGTGAACTGTACCTTTGTTGCCGCGAAGCCCGGTGCTAATTTTGCGGCCATCGATTACGGCAGCAAGAGCTTCACGCTGAAGTTTAACGGATGCACCTTCATCGGTGTAACGCCCGCAACGGTTGGCGGCAAGTTCACCGCTGTGAACTACGAGGACGGCGGCTTCGCTTCCAATGCGGCAGACCTTGCAATCCTCTATGCCGCTGCTCCCGAGGGCAAGACCTTGGCGTTCACCTCCGTTTCCGTAAACGGTGAGAACTACAGAGTTCTCGGCTACTTTGCGGCCGCAGACCTCGTAACGGTTGAGATTCCTCGCGCAGGCATCACCGAGCTTTGGCTCGCAGGCTCCACCTTCATCAGCGATGCAACGAATGCAGACATCAGCGTTGTTGAGAAGGACGGCGTATATTACTACCTTTCCAATCCCGTTTGGACGGGCAAGATCGGCGACGCTGTCGTTGAAAATATCCTTGCTCCCGAGAACGCAGGCGAGACCGTCGTTCTCGACGTTGAGGGCGAGCTTGAAAAGCTTTATTTCGTTCGCGAGGTTGCAGGCGTTAAGACCTACTACTACGGCGACGTAGAAAAGGTGAACGCCGAGATCGTAGCGGTTCTCGCGAAAATGGGCGACGTTTCTTCCACCATCACGATGATGAACGACTTCGCTCTGACGGCTACCTCCCAGGACGGCGTGCAGATCGTGAATGCCGGCGGCAAGACTCACAAAATCGACCTGAACGGCTTTACGCTTTCGTTCACGCATAAGGATATTTCCTATGCTCTCAAGTTCCAGAACGGTTCTACCTTCGTTTACTCCTCCAAGGAGGGCGGCGTTCTTGACGCAAGCGCGGCAAAGACCCTTCTGATGACGGATGGCGCCGGTAACGCTTACATCGGCGAGCCCGCAAACGACGGCTCCGCTACCTACGGCAAGAACCTCACCGTGATCTGTAAGGTTCTCTTCAGCAGACTGTGGTCCAACAATGCGGACTTCATCGGCGGTACTTACGTGCAGGCCGAGGGATACGTTGGCGGTTACTTCATCGACAGCAACGAGGGCCCCGTTCCCACCTTCAGAAACTCCACGTTTATCGTGAAGGCTGTAACCAAGGGTATCCTTGGCACCGTTTCGGGCACGTACACCAACTGTATCTTCATCGCAGAGGATGCTTCCAACCTGCTTGCGAAGAACGGCAAGGGTGATAAGAACGCAACCTTCGTAGATTGCTACTTCTATAACGTAATTCCCAACGCGATCGAGGGCTTGCCGGCTACCTACACGGATTGCCGCTTCAACGTTTCTGCGGCTCTTGCAAGCGGCTTCGTTGCATTCGGCGGCGAGAAGGTAACGCTGAACGTAAACGGCGTTGACTACGTATTCGATGCGGCTCTCGTAGAGAATGCGGCTCTCGTTAACTGGGGCTTCGGCATCACCGAGTACTGGGCAATCGGCGCAACCGCATCCCGTGCAGACGCTGTGATCGACGGCTTCTTCACCTATGGCTTCGAGTCCTTCGTTGTTGAGGGTGACGCCGCTCCCGCAGCAACCCTGAAGGCAATCGTAAACGGCGGTCTTCAGATGAGCCTGACGCTTCAGGATAAGATCGGCGTGAACCTCTTCTTTGCAGAGGCTCTTGCAGATGCAATCGTGAAGTTTGGCGGCGCAGAGATCGCTCTTGCAGATCGTACCGCAGAGGAAGGCTTCTACAAGCTTTCCACCGCGATCGCTCCCAACGTTGCAAACCTTACCTATAACGTGATCCTTGTGATCGGTGAGAATGAGCACGTGATCCCCCTCAGCGTTGGTACTTACGCAGAGAAGATCCTTGCAGGCAGCGAGCATGCAGCCGTTCATAACCTCACCTACGCTATGGTTGAGTACGTAAGAGCTATGACCGGTGATGCAAGCTTCCTTGCAGACGTTCAGGCTCCCGCAGGCTACGAGGCACAGCTTCCCGGCGAGGCTGCCTACGAGAAGGGCGAGAATACGCTCCTCACCGGCCTTCGCTTCAACCTTTCCGGCACGATCGCGCTTGAGATTGCAGGTGCGGATGCGAAGGGCATGGAGGTAACGCTCGTTCTTGCGAACGGACGCACCGAGGTTGCCACTGTGGATGAAACCGGTTCCGCAATCTTCGTTGGCCTCTACGTAAATGACTTCGCAGGCGAGATGGAAATCACCGTTGGCGAAGAGGTTTACTCCTACAGCATCGAGAACTACTACAACGCTCTGGATGCAGAGGATAGCAAGGAAGATATCGCGGCTCTTTATAACTACGCACAGTATGCGGCGGCTTACGTTGAGCTTCTGCAGAATGCAGACTGATAAAGGAGGAACGTAAAATGAAAAAGA
>JAZQTA010000011.1:0-3452 GCA_045630385.1 Eubacteriales bacterium
CTTCGCTTAATTATCAGCCGAAAATTTCTGCACCAAATCCGTTCGCCCCTCGGTGCTGTTCTCATTAAGAATTCGCTTTGCATATAATTCTTGCTTTATCTTTTTACATTTCGCTTTGATTTTATTGAATTCTTAATGAGACAGCCCCCCTTTCCTATCACTTGGCAAAGGATCTTTTTTTCTTTTGAAATTCCTTTGCACAGCATCCGTTTTTCTCTCGGAAAAGTCTTGCGAAGGTGGCCTCCGAGCCAAATCCGCAGGCCTTTATCACGGAGCGAACGCTTTCGCCATGCGTAAGAAGCCTTTCCGCCGTTTCAAGGCGCAGGCTTGTCACGTATTCGTTCACGGTTCTTCCCGTATATTCCTTGAAAATACGGCAAAGGTAGTATTCGCTGATGAAAAAATGCTCCGCAATCAAAGAAAGAGAAAGCTTTTCATTGAATTTTTCTTCTATGTAATTCAAGATATCCGCCACTCTTCCGAGGGCGGGGGATGCGATCGGCGTTTCCTTGCATTGCGGCAGAGAAAGCGCGTAAGAAAGGATCTGCATGACGAGAACCATGCACCGCGCCGTGTTTTTTAGATCGGGCGTGTAAATTAAGCGCACAAGCTCCTCCGCGGCTTTTAAAAGCTCCTTTGCATCCGCCTCCGTCGGGCGAACGATGCGGAGCGGAGCGCCGATATCCATCGGCACAACGGAGCAGGGAAGCATGATGACGAGCTTTTCATAGCCGCCGTCCACGTCAATCGTGCGGTGGCGCATCCCCGGAGGGATCAGAAAAAGATCGCCCGCGCGAACCAGATGAAAGCATCCGTCCGCAAACAGAATTCGATTTCCGCTCTTCAGATAATAAAGCTCGTACCGATCGTGGCCGTGGCAGAGCCGCATGTTGTTTGCGCCGAGACTCTCGGCATCGATCGTGATCTCGGAGCGATCACCGAGCAGGATGCTGGCATCCATTTTGTTCACCTCGCTTTTTTTATTATTTTATCACGGTAAACAGCAATAATCAATACATTTTTTATAAAAATATTCGAAATCAAGCAAAAATTGTCCTTTTCTTTGTGATATAATGAAATAAAAAACGAAAGGGATATTTTATGAACGCAAAAGAGTATGCGGTTGCTTCCGCAAAAACCATGATGAAAAAATTCGCCGCCGAAAAGCTGCCGCCCGAGGGGCATTTCCACTACCATCAGGGCGTTTTTCTTTCCGGCATGCTTGCGCTGTACGAGTGCACGGGCGATGAAGCGTATTATTTGTATACGAAGCGTTGGGTGGATGCAATGCTCGGCGAGGATGGGATACCGAAGGATATGCTGACCAACGAGCCGGACGATCTTCAGCCCGGTGTCTTGCTTTTCACGCTTTATGAAAAAACGGGCGATCCCAAATATAAAAATCTTCTTGATAAGCTGGTTGAATGGATGCTTGCGCTGAAGAAAAATCCGGATGGCGGTATTTGGCACAAGGATTTCATGGAGGATCAGATGTGGCTCGACAGTATGTATATGGCGGGCGTGATCACCTCGCGCTATGCGGAAAAGTACGGAAATGATACGCACAGAGATTTCGTGTATAAGCAGATGGAATTGATGCGCGCGCACACGAGAGATGAAAAAACGGGCCTCTATTACCACGCGTGGGACTATTCCAAAAAGGCCGAATGGGCCGATCCCGTCACGGGATGCTCTGCAAGCTTCTGGGGGCGTGCCATGGGCTGGTTTGCCGTCTCTATGTTTGAGATTGCAAAAACGCTGAAGGACGGCGCGCAGAGAAGGGATTATATCGAAACCGGTCTTGCGCTGATCGATGCGCTTCTTCGCTTCCGCGATGCGAAAACGGGGCTTTGGTATCAGGTGGTGGATAAGGCGGACGTGCCCGGAAACTGGCTCGAGATCTCCTGCTCCTGCCTCTTCCTTTATGCGATCCTGCTTGCCGTGGAGATCGGCGCGATCGAAAAGGAAAAGATAAAGGCCGTAGCCAAGGAAAGCTTCGATGCGATCGTGGCCTCTCTTGCCAAGGGAGATGACGGATATATCGGCGTTCGCGGCGTTTGCATCGGAACGGGCGTGGATACGGGAACGTTTGAGCATTATATCGCGCGTCCCACCTCGGAAAACGATCTGCACGGTGTCGGCGCGTTCCTTTTGATGTGCAGTCAATATGTAAAGATCTTTGAGCAGTGAGGAAAAATAAATGAAAACACCGAAAACCTCCCGCCTTTTTGAAAGGCGGATCAATGAAGAAAGCGGCGTGGAATATTACGTGTTAAAGGAAAGAGTTTGCGCCTATCAGCAGGGTTTCTACTTCGTGAATAATTCCATGACGGTCGATGGGCGCTATCTTTGGTTTTATGCGACCGTAAATCCCGTCTTTGTAGGTGTTCAGCGTGGGCGCATGCTTGCGTACGTGGACTTTTTGGAGGATGAGGTTGTGATCTGTCACGATGCGCCGTTTGACGATGCATCACCCTACGTGGATGCCGAGAGCGGCGAGGTGTATTTCACCTATGGGAAGGGAATCTATAAGAGATCACCCGGTAAAAGCAATTTCGCCGTGAAGCTTTGCGACGTGCCGATCGCGGGCTACGTTCGTCAGCTTGCCACGCATTTGACGCGCCTTTCGGATAAAAACTGCTTTTTCCTTGATATACAAAGAGATAATTTCGGCTCGATCCAAGGCGTGATCAACGTAGAAAACGGCGTGTTTACCGAATGGGCGCGCACGGAGTTTGTCACCAATCACGGGCAGATCAATCCGAAAAACGACCGCCTTGCCCTCTGTGCATACGATTATTGGCGCGATCTTGCGGACGGTAAGCAATATGTAATTCCCAAAGATGGAAGCGGAAGCTATCAAAGGCTTTGGACGGTGGCGGCAGACGGCACGAGAAAATGCTATCCGCCAATGCATAACCACGCATCGCACGAATTTTGGAGCGCAAACGGAGAAAGATTCTATTATTGCAGCAATCCCCACGGAATCTACGGCGTTGATCTTGCGAGCGGCAAGGACGTTGTGATCTTGGAAAACGTCGATCCGTGGCACGCGCACGCAAGCAAGGATGAAAAATATTTCGTCTACGATCAAACGAGTCTTGCGCGTTTTGGCGGCAAGTGGTTTCGCGGATGCCCCGCTTCGGTCAGCTTCTTAAATCGCGAAAGCGGGAAGAGCATCAAGATCGTGTCCGAAATGCCCGAAAACGGCCATTCTCCCCAAAATCAGAACGATTATCATATTGATCCGCATCCGCGCTTTACCGAAAATGAAAAATACGTCGTTTTTTCCACCTCTGAGCTGGGTGGCTGCGATCTCGCGATCACCTTCGTGGATGCGCTGATCGAGAAAACGAAATAATATACTCCAATAGAAAATTAAAAAGAGGCTATCTCAAGCATCTTGAAAATGCGTTTGAGATAGCCCTTCTTTTTCCCTCACGGGCACAGCG
>JAZQTA010000012.1:0-17788 GCA_045630385.1 Eubacteriales bacterium
AGCGAAGCATATCTGCAAGCTTGCTTGCAAGTATGCGAGCGCAGATTGCTCGCGAGAGCATTCGCTTCCGGCGAATGCAGCACGCAGTGCCCGCTTTCGCGGTTCTCTCGCGATAAGAGTATGCCTAAATGCGACAGCCCCGAATCTTTTTTATTTCAGTTTTAGTCCTTAGCTCAATCATCGAACAAGGGCGTGGAAAAATATCTTTCCGCCGTATCGGGAAGAACGGTGACGACCGTTTTTCCTTTGCCGAGCTTCTTTGCCATCTTGATGGCGGCGGCTACGTTGGTGCCGCTGCTGATGCCGCAAAGGATGCCCTCCATGCGCGCCAGCTTCTTTGCGGTATCCAACGCTTCCTCGTCGGTTATAATGCAGATCTCATCGATAATATCGCGATTCAGTATTTCGGGAATAATTCCGTCACCGATTCCCATTTGAACGTGCGTTCCGATCACGCCGCCCGAAAGGATCGCCGCGGTTTCGGGCTCAATGGCCCAGACCGTCATATCGGGATTGGCTTCCTTTAAGCGCTCGCCAATGCCCGTGATCGTTCCTCCCGTGCCGATGCCGGAGCAAAAGCCGTGGATTGGACGATCGACCTGCGCGAGGATCTCTCTCGCCGTGCAATCTCTCTGGATCGCGGGGTTGGCAGGATTTTCAAACTGCTGAGGAACGAAAACACGAGGATCCTCTTCACGCATTTTCAGCGCAAGCTGCAGACATTGCTCGATGCAAAGCCCGATATTCCCCGCATCGTGCACCAAAATCACCTCTGCGCCGTAATGACGAACGAGCTTTCTGCGCTCCTCGCTGACCGAATCGGGCATAACGATCTTCACCTTGTAGCCGCGAACGGCACCGACGAGCGCAAGGCCGATGCCTTGGTTTCCGCTGGTGGGCTCTACGATAATGCTATCCTTATTCAGAAGGCCGCGCGCCTCCGCATCTCGGATCATGTTATACGCGGTGCGCGTTTTTATAGATCCGCCAACGTTCAGCCCCTCGAATTTTACGAGGACCTCTGCATCGTTCTCCGAAACGAGATGGCGAAGCTTTATCATCGGGGTGTTCCCGATCGCATCAAGAATTGAATCAAAAACCATGAATGTTACCCTTCCATAGGTCAAAATTTCCAAAAGTCAATCAAATGACACTATTTTAACATAAAAGCCAAGATTTTGCAAGTGTTATTTTACTTTTTATAAAAATACTTTTACTCTTCGCTTTTTTCAACCGCGCGAACGGCAAACGGCGGCTTCAAGGCGGATTTTTGAACCTCGGCCGATGAAATGCGGAATTTTCTTCTGAATTCGGATGGCGTCTGCCCCGTTGCTTTTTTGAAGATGCGCATGAAATGCACGTCATTTTCATAGCCGCAGGATTCCGCAACGGCACTCACCGAGATATCGGTGGAGGACAAAAGATGCCTCGCGTATTCCATGCGGCAGGCCTGAACGTCCGCAAGGATGCCCGTTCCGAAAAAGGACTTATACAGATGCTGAACGTACGAGCGGCTCAAATTCATTTTCCTTGCGATATTATCAATGCTCCATTCGCACCACGGCGCAAGGCGCACCTCGTTTCGGAGCGCGAGAAACGCGCCGTACAAGGGATGCTCACGCGGCGTGCATTCTTCCTTGCTTCTTTCGGCAAGCTTCAAAAAAATCAGATCGAAATATCGCTGCATCGAAAGCTCTTTATAGAGATTTTGCGAATAGCGCTCGAGAAAAAGCTTATGGATCAAATCCGAAAGCTCGCCCGTTTCACGCAAGGGCAGTACCGTATCAAAGGCAACGCCAAGCGAGCAAAGCCGCGCATCCTCCTCCTCGGTGAGATCAAAATGAATCCAGTCGTTGATATATTCCTCCGCCGTCGCGCCGTAAAGCTGTGGCGTTCCTCTTCGGAACACAACCGCGCTGCTCGGAGCAACCGCGCGGCGCTCTCCTCCCAGAACGATAAACGCCTCGGTTTTGATTACGAGCAATATATAATCACCCGAGCCGTGCGGTCTGTCTATCAGAAAGTCAGCCGAGTGGCGGTAATTGCACCCTACGTTTACGATTTCCATACGCCCTCCAAAAGCACAAAAGATCAGTATAATCGTATTATACGCTATTGCGCTTTCGTTGTCAAGATGCTACAATGGAAACAGAAAATATCCGAGGAGAAATTTATGAAAACAAAAATCACCGTGAGCAAAAGCTTTCCCATTGCCAAGATCGACAAAAGGATCTACGGCTCGTTTATCGAGCATCTGGGGCGTGCCGTGTACGGCGGAATTTACGAGCCGTCGCACGAAACGGCGGACGACCAAGGCTTTCGCCGTGACGTTTTAGCCCTTGTGAAGCAGCTCGGCGTTCCCTTGGTCAGATACCCCGGCGGCAACTTCGTTTCGGGCTATCAATGGATGGACGGAACGGGCGACAAGGCGAAAAGACCGCATCGCATGGAGCTGGCGTGGAACGCTATCGAAACCAACGAGGTCGGCATCGACGAGTTTCAGGAATGGGCGAAGCGCGCGGACAGCGAGGTGCTGATGGCGGTCAATCTCGGTACGGGAACGCCGCAGGATGCGCAAAGCCTCGTGGAATACTGCAACGGCGAGACCGACACAAAATATGCCGCCATGCGCCGCGAAAACGGCTTTGAGAGGCCCTTCGGCATCAAGACCTGGTGCCTCGGAAACGAGATGGACGGCCCCTGGCAGATCGGGCATAAAACCGCAGAGGAATACGGAAGGATCGCCACCGAGGCCGCAAAGCTGATGAAGCGAGCCGATCCCTCGATCGAGCTTGTGGCATGCGGAAGCTCTTTTTACACGATGCCCACCTTCGGAGATTGGGAACTGACCGTTTTAAACCACACTTACGATTATATTGACTACATTTCTTTACATCAATACTACGGAAATCAAAAAGAAGATACCAAGGACTTTCTCGGACGCGCCGTGCAAATGGATGCATTCATCAAGTCCGTGGCGGCGATCTGCGATACCGTGAAGGCAAAAAAGCATTCAAAAAAGACCGTGAATCTCTCCTTTGACGAATGGAACGTCTGGTATCGGACGCTCGGCGAAAAGCGCGAGGGCTGGCCCATCGCACCGCCACAGCTCGAGGAGGTTTACAGCTTTGAGGATGCTCTTCTCGTCGGCGCTATGCTGATCACCCTGCAAAACAACTGCGACCGCGTGAAGATCGCTTGCCTCGCACAGCTCGTGAACGTGATCGCGCCGATCATGACCGAAAACGGCGGCGCGGCATGGGCGCAGACGATCTTTTATCCCTTCGCATACGCCTCCTTATGCGGTCGCGGCACGGCTCTGCGCGTGGCGACGGACAGCGAAAGCTATCAGACGAGCGACGGTCTATGCGTTCCTTACCTTGCGGCCTCGGTCATTCAGGACGAGGAGGCGCGCACGCTGACCGTCTTCGCCGTGAACCGATCGCTTGACGAGCAGATCACGCTCGCGCTTGATGCGCAGGGCTTTGCGGGAGCAACGCTCGAGAGGCATATAGAGCTTTATGCAGACGATCTGAAGGCGATCAATTCCAAGGAAAAAAGCGCCGTATTGCCGACAGAGAAGGCGATCAACGGCACGCCCACGCTCCAAAAGCACTCCTGGAATATGCTGGTTTATAAATACTGAAGCCTCAAAGAGATACCTTCTCTTCTATAAAAAAACACAAAACTGCGGCTCGACCTTTAGGCAACGAGCCGCAGTTTTTTAGATTTATTTTTTTAAAAGGGCATCAGCCGACCTTGATCACGTGCGTTCTTGCGAAATGGCAGCCGGGAGCGATTTGGTGGATGCCCTCCTTCTGCATAAGGTCAAAGCTGCTTCCCGCAACGTCCTGCACGCCGCACCAGGGCTCGATGCAAAGATAGGGAGAGGTATGCTTATGCCAAAGCACAAGGTAATCAAAGCCGTCAAACTCAACCGTGACGCGCCTGTCGCTCACCTTGCTCTGCAGAGTGACGCTATTGCTCTTCACGCCGCGGAAAACGAGAGCATCCAGCACGAAATGCTTATCGTCCAGAACGAGGCGATTGCTGTCACACACCATAAGCTTGGTATAATCGGTAAGAAGATCGCCGTTCAGCGCGTATGCGTAAAGCGTTTCCTTTTCGGGGAAGATCAGCTCGTACGCCTCGATGCCCTCGGGGCACGCGTACGCCTCGTGGCCGCCAAAGCTTGCGGGCATGATTTTCGTATCGAGATTTTCGGCATCGTAGGTCACCTTGAGTGCCGCACCGTCCAGCTCGTACATGACACGGAAGGCGAAGGCAAAGGGATAGAATTTGCGCGTTTGCTCACTGTCGCGCAAAACGAAGGTGACGGAGGTCTCGCTCTGCTTTTCGACCTCGAACTCCGAGATCTTGGCAAAGCCGTGCTTGGGCATTTCGTATTCCGCGCCGTCAAGCGTATATTTTCCCTTCTTCAGACCGCCGCAGATCGGGAACATGATCGGCGCACAGCTCGACCAGAACGCGGGATCTCTCTCCCACATATACTCCTTGCCGCCGCGCTTGATGCTCTGAATTTCCGCGCCCTTTTTCGCAATGCTGACGCTGATTTCGGAATTGCTGATTGTTACCATGACTGTATTTCCTTTCATTCGTTTGAATTTTCATTTATTATATATCATTTCGGTGCAAAGCGCAAGGCTTTGGCCGAATTTTTTTATCTTGCGGCCTTATGCTGCTTTTTTCTTTGCAATGCGGCCTCGGTTTTCGCAATGCTCTCCTGCGCTCCCTCAAGGTGGCAAACGAGATAAGAATAGATCGCGTCGATGATCGCAAGCTGGGCAATGCGCGAATTCAAACCGAGGATACGATAATTCGTTTCGTCCGAAACCGTGTGAAGCACGACGTCACTCACCCTTTCGATCGGAGATCTTTTAAAATTCGTGATCGCCGCGGTGAACGCGCCGCCGCTTCTCGCCGTCATCATTGCATCTAAAATATCCGAGGATTCTCCCGAATGGGATATGCCGATCACCACGCTTTTCTCGCCCGCGTGCACGGCGGCGATCGCCTGCATATGGTTATCCGTATACGCAACCGCGGATAAGCCGAGGCGAAGCATTTTATGCGCCGCATCGTTGGCGATCGGGGCGGAATTTCCAAGTCCCAAAAGAATGATACGCTCGGAGGAAAGGATGGCCTCACAGCATTTCGCGATAGCATCCCGATCCAGCCCCTTCTTCGTTTTTTCAAGCGAGCAATAGATATCGTCGCAGATTTTCGAGAAGATATCGTAGGGCGTATCCTCATCGGTGATATTTTCATTGACCTGGCGCGTGTGATGCTCCTGCGCGATCGCGATTTTCAGCTGCTGATATCCGTCAAATCCGAGTTTTTTTGAAAATCTGACGACCGTCGCCTCACTGACGCCGCATAGATCTGCAAGCTCGGTAATATAAAGAGGAAGGATTTTTTCCGGATTTTCGATCAAAAAGCTCGCAACCTGCTTTTCCGACTTGCTGAGGCGGTCGTAATTTGTTTTGATATTCAGGACGGTTTTTCCCATATTTTCAACCTTCGTTTTATTTTTTGAAAATCATTTTCATATTCAGTATAGCACGGATGCACGGAAAAGTCAAAGGGCAATTTCATTTTTTCATCTTTTTTCGCATTTTTTGAAAATGATTTTCATATTCAAAATAAAAAACAATTATTTTTTCGAAAACTATTGAAATTCATTTTCAAGCGTGATATAATAAATATTGTAATCAAAATTAAAATCAATTTGTGAGGTATTTTATGAACGACTTTTTGCACACACAAATTTTGACCGAGCTTGAGGATGCCGTCGGCAGAGAAAACTGCTCGGTGAAGGAGATCGACAAGGCGACGCACAGCGCGGACTTCTTCTGGCTTTCGAGAATGTGGGTGGACAGAGGCAGAAGCATGCCTATGGCAGACTTCATCGTTTCCCCTAAGGATGCCCAGGAGACCTCTAAGGTTCTGAAGATCGCCAACTATTATAAGATCCCCGTTACCACCTGGGGCGGCGGCGCAGGCTCGCAGGGCGGCGCAATTCCCGTTTGCGGCGGTATCGTGCTGGATACCAAGAGAATGAACAAGATCTACGAGGTGAACACCAAGGGCATGTACATAGAGTGCGGCACCGGCGCGATCTATAAGCACGTGGAATGGGCGGCCAACGAAAAGGGCTTTGCGACCATGCACTACCCCTCTTCCCTGACCTGCTCCACCGTGGGCGGCTTCCTTGCGCACCGCGGCATCGGCGTTGTTTCCACCAAATACGGAAAGATCGACGATATGGTGCTTCAGATGGAGGTCGTTCTTCCGAACGGCGACATCATTTACACCTCGGCAACCCCCAAGCACGCGGCAGGCCCCGATCTGAACCAGATCTTCATCGGCTCCGAGGGTACGCTCGGCGTTATCACCAAGGCGCAGATCCGCATCTTTGAGCAGCCCGAGGTCAGACGCTTCCGCGGCTTCCTCTTCAAGAATATGACCGCGGCATTCGACGCATCGCGCGAGGTGCTTCAGAAGTTCAAGCCCTCGGTTATGCGCCTTTACGACGAGGCGGAAACCGCCAGCCTTATTAAGAAGATCGTCGGCGTTTCGAAGCCCGGCGCTTTCATGAACATCGCTTACGAGGGCGTGAAGGAGCTTGTGGACGTTGAGGAAAAGATCCTTCTCGAGACCTTTGCAAAGTACGGCGCGGAGGATCTCGGAAGCGAGTACGGCGAAAAGTGGTGGAAGGAAAAGATCACCTTCTTCTACCCCGGCCACATGATGGATATTCCCCAGCTCTTCGGTACGATGGACACCATTGCGCCCTATGACAAGATCGAGGAGATCTACTGGGCCATGAAGGAGGCCATCGAAACCAAATATCCCTTTGCTAAATTCATTGCGCACTTCTCGCACTGGTATGAGTGGGGCTCGATGATGTACGACCGCTTTATCATCGACGGCGAGTTCGTTCCCAAGGATCCCGTGGAGGCAATGCGCCTGCACAACGAGATCTGGACGCTCGGCATCCGCACCGCGCTGGCACACGGCGGCGTTGTGAACGATCACCACGGCGTTGGCTTCAAGCTCGGCAGAATGATGAAGGAGCAGTACGGCCCTGCTATGCAGGTATTCGAGGGAATCAAAAAGGCACTTGACCCGAACGGCATCATGAATCCGTTCAAGCTCGGTCTTTAATACGGAGGCAAAGAGATATGAATATTACGGAAAATGCAAAAAATATAATCGATAACTGCCGTTTCTGCTGGATGTGCAGACACCTCTGCCCGATCGGAAACGCAACCGGACACGAGAGAAACACGGCAAGAGCGCGCGCGTTTGCGATCTCCATGGTGGAGCGCGGCGTTACCCCGCTTGCCGAGGTCGTGGACAACGTTTACGAATGCACCCTTTGCGGCGCTTGCACCAACAACTGCGCCACCGGCTTTGATCCCAAGGTGTTCATTCAGGAGACCAAGACCGAGATCGTGCTTTCCGGTCTTGCGCCCGACTACATTCTCGCACTCGTGGAAAAATGCATGACGACGGGCAATCCCTACGGCGCACAGATGCCGAAGGAGCTGACCGAGCTTTTCTCGGAGGAGGGCGACGTTCTCTTCCTTGCGGGCACGGATGCGAGCTTCAAGGCGCCCGAATGCACCGCCACCGCGCTGAAGCTTTTGCGCGACGCAGGCGTGAAGACCGCTTTTACCGCCGAGCAGAATACCGGCGCGGCACTTTGGTTCCTCACCGGAAAGACCGCCGAGACCATGGAGGCGGCGAAGGCCTTCGCGGCACATGCAAGCAAATATAAAAAGGTTGTGGCTTACGATCCCCAGGATCTCTCCCTGATCCGCCACGAATACAACGAATGGGGCATTGACGCGAAGACGGAATTCGTTTCCTTCAACGCCTTCCTTCTCTCTCTGATCGAGGAAGGAAAAATCAAGGTAACGGCATCCGACCGCGAATACACCCTGCAGGATCACGCGGCATACGCACGCGAGCTTGACGACACCCAAAGCGGCAGAAAGCTCATCGCGGCCGCAGGAAAAAACCGCGAGATGCTTCTTCACGGCAAGGAGGCAAATCTTGCGGGACAGCTCATTATGGCGGAGTATATGCCCGACGTGATGAAGCGCGTTGCGCTTGACAGATGGACCAACGCCCGGAACATGGGCTGCAAAACCGTTGTGACCGAGAGCCCTGCGGAATACGTTGCGCTGAAGGAAAGTGCGCCCGAGGGCTGCAGAGTGCTCACCGTGGAAGAAATGCTGAAGGAAAATATGTAATTTTAGGAGGCTGAAAAAATGAATCTTAAAAAGGTATATACCGAAAAATACGGCTACGAAAGAGTGGTTACGAGCAAGAACTCGGCTCTTTATTACGCAGAGACCGATATGCTCAAGCTGGCAGACGGCAAGAGCTATACCGTGGATGAGCCCGGCAAGGAATTCGTGCTGGTGGTGCTCTACGGAAAGTGCGAGGTGCGCGGCGAGGGCTTCCTCTTTGACGAGGTTGGATGTCGCGAGACCGTGTTCGACGGTGCGGCAGAATCTGCCTACGTCGGCAAGGATACCCCCTTCACCGTGACCGCGAAGGGCGGCGACGTGAAGATCGCCGTTTGCAAGGCGCCCGCAGAAAAATACTACGCGCCCTATCAGATCAAAAAGAGCGAGGTGGAGATGAAGACCTTCGGCAAGGGCTCCTTCGTTCGCGAGGTTGCATTCACCTTCCCCGAGACCAAGGAAGCAAACCATCTCTACATCGGCGAATTCTGGGTGGAGGACGGAAACTGGGCAAGCTATCCCCCTCACAAGCACGACGTGGACGATCTTCCCCGCGAGGGCGCACTCGACGAGATCTATTATTTCGAATTTGATAAGCCCCAGGGCTTCGGCTTCCAGGCCGTTTACAGCGCGGAGAGAGATATCAATGAGGTCTACAAGATCGAAAACGGCGACTTCGTTGAAATCCCGAGAGGCTATCACCCCATGACCGTGGCACCCGGCTACAAGAACTACTGCCTCTGGATCATGGCGGGAAAATCGCGCGGACTTCTCAGCTCGCCCGAGGAATGCCACAAGTGGGTAACGCAGAAATAATTTAAGGAGAAAACCATGTACGTTTTAGGTGTGGATTTTGGCGGCGGCGCGAGCAAGGCAACGCTGATGAACAAGGACGGCGCCGTCATTCGCACGGCGACCTCCGAATATCCTACCGATTATGGCGAGGGCGGCAAGGCTGAGCAAAATCCTTACGACTGGTATCAAGCCGCTCTTTCGAACATTCGCGCCTGCCTTTACGGGATCGATCCCTCGCTCGTGGAGTGCCTTTGCTTCGACGCGGCAACGCATACGGCGGTTCTGCTCGGAGAGGACGGAGAGCCGGTTTGCAATTCCGTTTACTGGACAGACACGCGCTCCGTAAAGGAAAAAGCATGGCTCGAGGAGAGCTATGGCAAAGAAATATTTACAAAATGCAAGCATAGAGTGGATACGATCTGGTCCTTGCCCGAAATCATGTTCGTGAAAAACAATTTTCCCGAGGTCTTTTCCAAGGTAAAAAGAGTGACCTTCGCGAAGGATTTCGTGAGAGGAAAATTCACGGGCGACTTCGTTACCGACCGCATTGAGGCGGAGGGCAGCATGCTCTTCGACCTTGACAGGCGCGACTGGGACGATACGCTTCTTTCGCTCGCGGGGCTGACGAGGGATATGATGCCAAGGGTGGTTTCTCCCTTTGATTTCGTCGGCCGCGTGACGCAGGCGGCGGCAGAAGCATCGGGACTCTGCGAGGGAACGAGAGTCGTCTGCGGTGCGACCGATACGGTGATGGAGGTGCTTGCGGCAGGCGCGACCGCGCTTGGCGACACCACGCTGAAGCTTGCCACGGCGGGAAGAATCTGCGTGATCACCGACCGCTTTTACCCCGATCGCAACATCGTGAACTACTCGCACCTGAAGGAAGGTCTTTGCTACCCCGGCAGTGCGACAAAATCCTGTGCCGCATCGCTTCGCTGGTTCAGAGATACCTTCGGCGGCGATTATACGGAATTTGACGAGATGGCGAAGGAGATCGCGCCCGGATGCGACGGACTGATCTTCAATCCCCATTTGATGGGCGAGCTGACGCCCTATGCGAATCCCGCCCTGCGCGCAAGCTTTATCGGAATCAGCTCCTCGCACACCAAGGCGCATTTCGCAAGAGCGGTGATGGAGGGCGTTGCCTTCAGTCTGCTCGACTGCAAGCAGTATCTTGAGGCGCGCGGGCTTCCCATTTCCGACCGCGCGGCGGTGATCGGCGGCGGCGCGAAGAGCGCACTTTGGCGGCAGATCGTTGCGGACGTTCTGAATCTTTCGCTCGTCGTGACCGAAAGAAACGACTCCTCTCTCGGCTCATGCATGGTGGCGGCGGTGGCGATCGGATACTTCGAAAGCCTTGAGGACGCCATTCGGAAAACGCAGAAAATCATTTCCGTGACCGAGCCGAACAAGGAAAACGCCGAGATCTACCAAAAGGCGTTCGAGCGCTATAAAAAAATCGGAAGCTTCCTTTCCGAGCTCTACGGTTAATTTTATGAAAATAGCGGTATTACTCAAATATTTTCGCGGCGAGCTTGGCCCATTCGACGCGGCGGCGCTGGAATGCGCCCTGGAATGCGGCGGCGAGATAACGGTCGTCACCATGGCGCCTCCCTCCGCCGCACCCGCGCTGGAGGGGCTGACAAGACTCGGCGCGAAGGCTCTGCTGATCACCGATCCCCTGTATGCGGGAAGCGACACGGTCGCCACAAGCTACGTGCTTGCCGAGGCCTTGAAGCGGCTCTCGCCCGACGTGATCTTTGCGGGGCGGCAATCCATAGACGGCGACACCTCGCAGGTGCCGCCGATGATCGCAAAGCGCTTGGGCTTTGACATCACGACCTGCGTGATGGAATTTTCGAAGGACGCCGTGACCACCCGAAGCGGCGAAAGCGCCGCGCTTCAAAAAAACACGGTCTACACCTTTGAAAGAATACGCGCGCTCCGCTTCCCTTCCATTTTTTCAAAAAAAGGAGCGGTGGAAACGTGGAGCAACGCACAGCTTGCGTTAGATCCCGAAAAATGCGGAAGCAAGGGATCGCCGACTAAGGTCGTGCGCTCCTACGAAAGCACCGTGGGACGGCGCGAATGCCAATTTACCGACGCGGCGGCGCTTGACCGCCTGATCCGCGAGGGACTTTCGGAGGGATCGAAGCAAAACATTGCCGAAACCGAAAACAAGACCGACCGTATTTTTTACGTCGGAGATATTGCGGAGGTTGCCAAATCATACGCAAAAGAGGCCGTGGAATACGCGGCGGAGGGAAAAAGTGCCGAGGATGCGGCAAGAGAGCTTGCCGAAACGGGGGCTTCGGTCGTGCTTTTCGAGGCAACCGAGCGCTATAAAAGGCTGGCGGCAGAGATCGCCGTTCTCACCGATACGGGACTTTGCGCCGACTGCATAGATTTTCGGCGCGAGGGAGATCGGTTCATTATGACGCGCCCCGCATTCGGCGGCAACGTGACCGCGGATATCGTTTGCACCTCCAAAATGGCGTTCGCCACCGTGAAAAGCACGAAGAACGCAAACGAGGATCTGATCTTTGCCGTCGGCAAGGGTGCGCTCCCCCATATAGAAAAGATCCGCGCGCTGGCAGAAAAATACGGCGCATCCCTCGCATCGTCGCGCCCCTTGGTGGACGACGGTATTCTTCCCTACCGCTTTCAGGTGGGGCTGACGGGAAAAACCGTTGCACCGCGCGTGTACGTGGCGTTCGGCATTTCGGGCGCGGTACAGCACACCTGCGCGATCGCGGGCGCGGGCAGGATCATCGCGGTCAATACGGATAAGGACGCGAGGATTTTTGATTACAGCGACTATGGAATTCTTTGCGATATTCAAAGCATCGAGCTTTGATCATCGCCTTACTGATTTTTAAATCGAACATTAAACGGAATCGAGGAATAAGAAAATGCTTGTGAATTTACAGACTATTTTGAAGGATGCCGACGAAAAGGGCTATGCCGTACCCGGCTTCTGCGTTTATAACATGGAAACGACGATGGGCATCATCCGCGCGGCAGAGGAGCTTCGCGCCCCCGTTATTATCCAGTTCTACTCCAGACTTGCGACCACGGGCGTGGCAGATTATCTCGCCCCCGTGATCCTGAAGGCGGCAGAGATGGCCACCGTTCCCGTTTGCATGCACCTTGACCACGGCGCGGGCTACGAGGCCGCCGCGATCGCGTTGAAGAACGGCGTCAGCGGTATCATGGTGGACTTCTCCACCCTTTCCATGGAGGAAAATATTGAAAAGACGGCGGCGGCCGTGAAGATCCTTTCCGCGATGAACATCGGCGTTGAGGGCGAGATCGGACACATCGGCTCTGCCGCAGACGGCACGCCCACCGATTACACCACCGTTGCGGAGGCGAAGGAATTCGTTGAGAAGACCGGCGTCAGCGCGCTGGCGGTTGCCGTCGGAACGGCGCACGGCAGATATAAGCAGGCACCCGTTCTGGCGATCGACAGAATCCGCGAGATCAAGGAAGCCATCGGCACGCCCCTCGTGCTTCACGGCGGCAGCGGCATTCCCGACGACCAGATCAAGCTTGCCATCGAGGCGGGCATCCGCAAGATCAACTTCGGCACGGACATCTGCTATTCCTTCCTTGACGCGCTCTTCGAGGTGGACAGAAGCATCGTCGGCGTTGACGTATTCATGAGAGGGCCGATCGAGAGCGTGAAGAAATTCGCCGCAGAGAAGATCGAGCTTCTCGGAGCAAAGGGCAGAGCATGAAAAAGATAGTCGGACTCGGAGCGAACGTTTTAGATACGCTGATAAACTGCAAGCAGTTTCCCACGGAGGACACGAAGATGCGCGCCGAGGGACTTCTGCTCGTGGGCGGCGGCCCCGTCGGCAATGCGATGGTCGTGGCAAGCAAGCTCGGCATGAAGGCCGAAATGATCGGCGCGTTTGCGGCCGATACGGCGGGCGAGCGCATCCTCTCGGAGCTTCGCCGCTTCGGCGTGGACACGGCGCACGCGACCGTGGTGGAGGGCGCATCCTCGTTCGTTTCCTATATTATCATTTCCGAAAAGGACAGCACGCGCACCTGCCTTTTTGACCGAGGCACGGTGGCGGACGATCCCACGGTGCTTGACCTCTCTCCCATTGATAAGGATACGATTTTGCATCTTGACGGCAATTACCTGCAGAGCGCTTTGGCGGCGGCAAAATATGCGAAATCCGTAGGCGCGAAGGTGAGCCACGATGCGGGCGGTCTTTACGAGGGGATCGAGGCGCTTTTGCCCCTCGTGGATATTCTCATTCCCTCGGCAGAATTTGCCATGGGGATCACGGGCGCGAAAACGCCCGAGGAGGCGCTTCTTCTCCTGCACGAAAAATACGCACCCGAGGTGCTCGTCGTGACCGACGGTAAAAACGGCGGCTACTACTTTGAGGACGGGGGGGCGAAGCATTACGAAAGCTTCAAAATCAAGGCGCTTGACACCAACGGCGCGGGCGATACCTTCCACGGCGCGTTCGTCACAGCGTATGCAAACGGCATGACGGTGGCGGAGTGTTGCCGCTTCGCAAGTGCGGTTGCCGCCTACAAATGTTTACATATTGGCGCTCGCGATTACGATTTGGATATAGAAAAGGCGAAAAGGCTTTTTTCGGAGGATTGAGAAAATGGACGTTCTTCGACAAAAAGCAAAACAGGCCTCGCAAAGCTTTCTGGAAAATGACACGCAGTACCGCCTTGGATTTGTGGAGGCAGAGGCCTCCAATCCGAAGACAAAGCATCTGGGGGAGACGTTTACACGCTCAACGGAGGAGGGCATACAAATGCTCCTATCCGTGGACCGCGATCTGATCCCCCTATTTGAAGCGGCGCTCTTTTCGGATCGCTTCGACCGCTTTTACAAGGATATTACCGAAGCGATCCGCGACGGGGGGCGCGTATTCATTTCCGGATGCGGCGCGACAGGGCGGCTCGCCATACGGCTGGAGGCTTCCTTCCGCGAGGCGATCGCCGTGGCGGGAAAACAAAGCCCCGACATGCTTCGCTACATAGACAGCGTGCATGAGATCATGACCGGCGGCGATTACGCCATCATCCGCTCGGTGGAGTCCTTCGAGGATTACACCGCCTTGGGCATGGCGCAAGCAAGAGATGCGGGCGTGCGCACGGGCGATATACTGATCGGCGTGACCGCTACGGGAGAGACCACCTCGATCCTCGGCGCAGCAAAGGCGGCGCTGGAGGACGGAGCAAGGGTATGGATGATCGTTTGCACCGATCCTTCAACCATTGTGGGACGGCTGAAGCGCGCGGACGACGTGTATACGCACGAAAATGCGGATAGCATTTATATGCACTGCGGCGGCATGGCGGTCACGGGATCGACGCGGATGCAATCCTCCTCGATCGAGCAGGCGGTGATCGGCGCGGCGCTGGAGCTTGCACTTGCCACGCTTTCGGACGAGGGGCCCTGCTTACAGGAGCGCAAGCGCGCTCTGGTGCGCGGCTTTGAAGAATGCCTGACGCTTCTTTCCGCAGAAAGGGCGATCACGGCTATGGCGGATCAGATCGACAAGGAGCACGCGCTTTATACCCAAGGCGGCAGAGTGACTTATTTTGCGCAGGAATATCTTTTAGACGTGCTTTCGGATACGACCGAGCGGTGCCCGACCTTTAGCACACCGCCCTTCCGCCCGAAATCCAAAAAAGGCGAGCCACCCTCCTGGGCTTTCGTCAAAAATCCGATGCTAAACACAGAGGACGCCTGGAAAGCGGCATTTTTGCGCACACCGCGGTGCATTCAAAAGACCGCGGAGGAATACGCGGCGATCGGCATTCTTCCCGAGGATATCGGAAAGATCCCCGACGTTTCGCTCTCTGCGCTTTATGACTTCCCTATCGGTTGCGAAGAGGATCCCGAAAGAGAGGGCGCACAAAATCTTGCAAGCTTTGTCGCTTTTGACACAGAGCCGACAGAGGATTTTTTTGCACAGGCAAAAAAATACGGCGCGTACTCCGTGCTTTCTCTTACCGATGGCGGTGCACGCACAAATGCGACACGCATGAAGCTTTTTGAGCATCTCGGCATGAAGATCGCGCTGAACACCGTTTCTACGGGAACGATGGCAAAAATGGGCCGCGTGTGCGGCAATTACATGGTGCATCTCGGCATCAGCAACAAGAAGCTCGTAGACCGCGCCACGCGGATCATTTCCGATCTTTGCGGCGTGGATTACGAAACGGCCAATTACGAACTGTTTTACACAAAATATCTGCTCGAATCGGAAGAAAAGAACAACTCTACCACGATCGAAACGATTCGACGGCTCGGACAAAAAAATAAAGCACGGTGAAAAAAATGAAACGAGATTTTAAATCCTACAAAAAAGACTTTGAGGACGTTTTGCTTGGCAATTTCGTTCCCTTCTGGACGGAGCTTTCGCCCGACAAGGAATACGGCGGCTATCTTTGCGGCTTTATGCGGGACGGGGAGCTTTTCCACGAGGGTAAATCGGTTTGGCAGCAGGGGCGAAGCCTTTGGATGTTCTCCAAGCTTTATAACGAATTCGGCGGCGATCCCAAGTGGCTTTCGGCGGCGAAGTGCGGCTATGACTTTATCAACAAATTCTGCTTTGCACCGAACGGACATATGTACTTCCGCGTGACGCGCGAGGGCAAGCCCTTGGTGGAAAGAAGATATTACTTCTCCGAGGCGTTTGCCGTGATGGGCTATGCGGAGTATTACAAGGCAACGGGGCTTAACGAAGCCAAGGAAAAGGCGATCGCGCTTTTCGACAAAATGATCTATTACTACACCACCCCCGGCGTATTCACGCCCAAGGTGAACCCCGAAACCCGCAAGAACCGCGGCCACAGCATCGTGATGATCATGCTGAACGTGGCATCCTGCGTGCGCGAGATCCATGCGGACGAAAAGTACGATGCGCTGATCGATGCCTGCCTGGATACCATCATGAACGTCTTTATCAAGCCCGAGGAAAAGGCGCTGTTCGAAACCGTCGGTCAAAACGGCGAGCGCCTGAACACCCCCGAGGGCAGACTGATCAACCCCGGCCACAGCATGGAGACCGCCTGGTTCGTTATGGAAGAGGCGATCAAAAGAAAGGACAAGGCCGTTATGGAGCGCGCGATGGAGGTTCTGCTTTGGTCTTTGGAGCGCGGATGGGATACGGAAAAGGACGGTATCTTCTACTTCGTGGACGTAGAAAACAAGCCTGTTTTGAGCCTTGAATGGGATATGAAGCTCTTCTGGGTGCACTGCGAGGCAATGATCGCGCTGGCTTATTCCTACCTTTACACCAAGGACGAAAAATACATGGCGTGGCTGGATAGAATCAAGGAATACGTTTGGGCGCACTTCCCCGACGAGGGGCATCCCGAATGGTTCGGGCATCTGCACCGCGACGGCACGCCGATCAACTACATCAAGGGCAGCGATTGGAAAGGACCTTTCCACAACGTGCGCGCCTTCATGAAGCTGACACAGCTCTTCGAAAAGATCGATAAGGGCGAATTTTTGAAATTTTAAATCGACAAAGCCGATCGAGCACCGAAAGGATACAATATTATGGAAAGAAAAATTTCGAATATCACCTTCAAGACCGTGCCCACCGAATGGGACGTGTACTTTGATATGGCACTCGTCATGCTTGACGAGATCATGAAAAACAATGCGGCCGGCAAGAAAACCGTGATGATCGTTCCCGTTGGACCGACGAATCAATACCCCATCCTTGCACGCCTCGTCAATCAGCTTCGCGTCTCTCTGAAGGACGTTTGGTTCTTCAATATGGACGAATACATGCTCACGCCGGATACCTGCATTGATTTTGGTGATAAGATGAGCTTCC
Source organism: Eubacteriales bacterium (assembly GCA_045630385.1). GTDB lineage: Bacteria > Bacillota > Clostridia > Oscillospirales > CAG-272 > UBA1740. Next base: position 16,916 of record JAZQTA010000012.1, read on the forward strand.
ACAAGCGCATGCAGGATGAATTTTATTCGAGAGTGGACGAGGCGCTTCTGATGCCCCCCGAGCAAAGAAACTTCCCGATGCCGGGGCATGAGGCGGAATACGATGCGCTGATCGAAAGCCTCGGCGGCGTGGATCTTTGCCTTGGCGGTCTCGGCATCAACGGTCATATCGCCTTCAACGAGCCACCCGAAAAGGATGAATGCATCAGCGCGGAGGAATATGCGGCACTTGGAACGCGCGTGCTTCCCATCTCGCGCGAAACGCAGACCATCAATGCCTACGGCTATCAGCGCGGCGACCTGCGCGGTATGCCCACCTGGTGTATCACCGTGGGCATGAAGCCCATTCTGAGCGCAAGAAAGATCTACATTGCGCTCAACCGCGATTGGCAGCACGGCATCGTCAAGCACGTGCTTTACGATACCCCCACGGCAAGCATTCCGATGAGCCTGCTGCAGAACCACAAGAACACCACCTTCTGCGCTTACGAATCGGTGGCGAATGGGTTGTTTTAAGCATTAGGGTAAAGCTATGCTCTCCCTTTCGCAAAGGGAGATTGCTTGCTTTAGCAAGACGGAGGGATTGTGAAAAGGATAAAGCATCTAAAAAACAATCCCTCCGCCGCTTCGCGACAGCGCCCTTTGCACAAGGGAGCCTTTGGCACATCATAACCACCCGTCAAACGGGTGGTATGCACAAGGGCTAAAAGCCCAATATCACCAGCCAGCGACACAAGTCGCTAGCTTTTGCAAAGCAAAAGCCTTGGGCAACCTTTCCCACTATAATTGAGAGTAAGAATGACAATAAGCCTTCCCCAGTGGGGGAAGGTGGCAGCCGCTTGTCGGCTGACGGATGAGGTGTGATGATTCCTAA
>JAZQTA010000013.1:0-2882 GCA_045630385.1 Eubacteriales bacterium
AACATTAACGAGATTCTTTCGCACTTACATGTGCTAAAAAATTTCCTTTGTTGTTCAATTTTCAAAGAGCAAGTGCCTCGCCCGAGATACTCTCTCGCGGTCAGCCTGTCTATTATATCAAATCTTTTTTCGTTTGTCAAGAGATTTTTTCAATTTTTTCAGATTTTTTTGCGATTTTTTCTGCCGCCGCCAAAAGAGTGTTTTCGGGTAGACAGAGTGCCGAAAAAAGCAAGCACAAATCTTTTTTCTATGTATATTATATATAAGGAAGAACTTTTAAAAAAACAAAGCGGCGCGCGATTTTCTTATTGACAAAGTGAAAATCCTGTGCTATACTCTCATTAAAATAAAAGAGGAGGCAATCCATATGACACTTTACGACGAGCTTTATTTTGAAATTACATTAAAAGGCAGCAAGGATGAGCTGCGCAAATTTGCGCGATATCTTTTAAGCGGCGCTTTGGACGATTTCTTTGAAGTTTCGGAAGACTTTATCTGCTATGACGACGGCTTCGCCTCCGCCGATGGAAGCACGGCATGCGAAATGACGTTTACCAACGACGATTTCGGCATCGAGATCGACGAATTTTCGCCCGAGGAATTTTTGGACGAATTCTGCAAGGCCGCGCGCACGCTTGAGGTGCAGGGCCACATGTACGACGCGGACGACGAGGAATTTCATTTCTTCAGCGAAGCGGGCGATTCCTATTTCCTCAACAGCCGAAAGGCTTGCTCCTTTAACGACGAGCTGGACGCGCAGGCGGATGCCGAGGAATTTGACGACGAGGACTAACGGATCCAACCTTACGGACGGGGCGAAAAATTCGCTCCGTCTTTTTTCGTTGCGCCGCGCGGCGGATACGAAAGATCTGCATAAAGGCGCGCTCCCTCGGTTAATCTACCTATAATATTATATAACGGAGAAAAAATGAAAGCCTTACTGAATATTTTCCGCCGCCGCTTCTCCCACTCGCGCACGCTTGCCCCGCTCCTGCTTGCCTCTGCCGGAGCATGCTTTTTGATATCCCTCCATTTTTTGATAGCGAAGCATCCGAAGAACGCGGCCGTCGCGCTTCTTTTCCTTTGGATCATTCTTCTTCTGCCCTTATTTGAGCATTGGCTCAAAATTAGGATCTGCACACCGTGCTACGGCGGCCTCCTCTTTCTTTGCCTCGGCTCGCTTTTCGGAAGCACCTTCAATTTTTATTTCCGCATCCCCTTCTGGGATACGATCCTGCACGCGCTCTCGGGCTTTCTTTTTGCCTATATCGGATACGAAATTTGCGTGCGGCTGTTTTCGGGCGGCGAGCGGCATCGCCCCCTTCCCTATCTTCTCATGGGCGCGAGCCTGAGCCTTTCGATCGCGCTTCTATGGGAGCTTTTCGAGGCGGGCGCCACGCTTCTTCTTCCCGTGGACATGCAGGAGGATACCCTTGTGCACGCCATCCGATCCTTTTACCTCAGCGGCACGCACGATGCGCCGACCGAGATCTCCGGCATCACCGAAACCGTGATCCGCTACGCAGACGGCAAGGCGCTTACCCTCCCCGGGTATCTGGATCTCGGCCTGCTCGATACGCTCGCGGATATGGCGATCTGCCTCGGCGGCAACCTTTTATTTCTCGCCCTTTACCCCTTCGGTCGCTTTCTCGGCGGCCGACTCCAAAATCCACCCTTACCCTCCGACGAAAAATGACCTTTGCCTATCCTAACAACAAAAGCCAACATCTGTAAACAAATGTTGGCTTTTTGCTTTTATTATGCCTCGCGGCGCGTGGCAAGATAGATAAGAAGCACGCTGATATCCGCGGGGTTGACGCCGCTGATACGCGAGGCCTGCCCGATATTCAAGGGGCGGATCTCGGCAAGCTTCTCTGCGGCCTCCAGGCGCAGGCCGCGAATGCTCGCATAATCCAGATCGGGCGGAAGGCTCTTATCCTCAAGGCGCATTTGCTTTTCCGCCTCGGCCTCCTCCCTTGCGATATAGCCCGCGTATTTGACGGAGATCTCCGCCGTAAGAAGCACTTCATGAGAAAGCGGCACGCGCTTTTTATCAATGGGCGCAAGCCCCGCATACGAGATCTCGGGGCGGCGCAGAAGCTCCGAAAGCCGCGCACCCGTAGAAATCGGGGACGAGCCCATGGAGGCAAGGCAGGCGTTGACCGCCTCGGTGGGCGGAACGACCGTCTCGGTCAGCCTTTGGATCTCCCCCTCGATCGCGGCCTTTTTTTCAAGGAACGCCGCGTATCTCTGCTCCGAAAGAAGTCCCACGCGGTGGCCGATCTCCGAAAGGCGCAGATCCGCATTGTCCTGGCGCAGAAGCAAGCGGTATTCCGATCTTGAGGTCATGATGCGGTAGGGCTCTTCCGTACCCTTGGTGACGAGATCGTCGATCAGCGTGCCGATATAAGAGGATGCGCGCGGCAGGATCATCGGCGGCTCGCCCTTCAGGGAAAGCGCCGCATTCACGCCCGCAACCAAGCCCTGCACGGCCGCCTCCTCGTAGCCCGAGGTGCCGTTGAACTGCCCCGCGCCGTAAAGCCCCTTGACGGTCTTAAATTCCAGCGTGGGATACAGCTGCGTCGGATCAACGAGGTCGTATTCGATTGCATACGCATATCGCATGATCTCCGCGTTCTCAAAGCCCGGAAGCGTTTTCAGCATGGCACGCTGAACGTCCGTGGGCATCGAGGTGGAAAAGCCTTGGATATACATTTCGTCCGTATCCTTGCCGCAGGGCCCAACGAACAGCTGATGGCGCTCCTTATCGGCAAAGCGAACGATCTTGGTTTCGATCGAGGGGCAGTAGCGCGGCCCGGTGCCGACGATATTGCCCGAATACATCGCACTGCGATCCATGTTTTCACGAAGGATGCGGTGCG
>JAZQTA010000014.1:0-13984 GCA_045630385.1 Eubacteriales bacterium
AGATAGGAATCTCTTTTACAGCAACGGGGGCCACCATTTTTGCCTATCGCATCTAATGCTCTTGCTGTCATTTGGTTGGATAATCCCCAAGCTTCACCTGCCAAAGGAGTGGCTTTTAAGGCAATGGAGATAAACATTCCAGTGCTGATACCTGCACCGCAAGCTCCCCAAAATCCGCAAGCACCGCCAGGGACTTGCTTTCCTCGTTTCTGCATTTCTCCGAGTGCGGACTCAAGATCAATTTCACCGCCTGCATTTTTGTAAGCAGTCAGAAGTGCCGATCCGACCATCGTATGATGCTCGGGGCCATGCATATGGCAAGACGGCATACTCATCATTTCTTCCAGAATCTCAATTGGATTATCGGATTTGCTATTCAGACAAATAGCAATGATGCTGTCCATTCCGCTTGTATGGCATTCATCGCAGACAAAATGACCTTTGACGCATCTTGTTTTACTGTATTGCTTTTTGTGGCAAAGCACGCATTCCATTTCCTCATCGGTATTGAGGTATTCAAGCGGTGCTTTGCAAATTAAGCATTCTTCATTCATATATGTCACCTCGTCAAATTCTTATTTTCCTAACCGTTCGACCTATTGGAATTGGATTATTTATTTTATCTTGATGTAAATACCAACAAAACAGGTATATGGCTTGATGAGTGTTTCAAAAAATTGCTTATCTCCTAAGGCATATTTGTGCTCGGTGGCGAACCACTCATTCCAAGCGAGGTCGAAACAACCCATTTCCCAAGTTTCAATCTTTTCAATTCTATCGTGATTGCCAATGATTTCTTTCCATTCCATCGGACTCTTAAACATATAGGCTTCATTTCCCAACCATTCAGGAAGAAGTTCTTCGGAACGGCCTGTATATTCATCCTTGATGCCAGGAATACCAATCAACACAACAGCGTTATTATTAAGAAAAGGCAAAATCTTATTTTCAAAAAAGCCAATATCAGTAGCGAAATAGTGATAAGAGTCAATGCTGACTAAAATATCAAACTGCCTTTTTGCAAAACTTAAATTGTTAGCATCCTCACAAACAGGTGTGATTTGTTCGCCAATTCCCCAATCCTCAAATCGCTTTTTATTATCTTCTGCACTAATCCAAAGGTCATTTGCATATACTTTCGCCCCTGTTTCTCTTGCAAGTATAAGGCTTGTCAATCCTTTTCCGCACCCTAAATCAAGCACCTTGTTCTCGTTACTTAGTTGCAATGGATACTGCTTCAACAACTCTTCCAAGATTCTTGCACTATTAGGACCCATCAGCATTTCCGCTGTCATATATTCCTTGTAACTCTTAATATTCATTTTACTATCTCTCCGTCAAATTCTGGATTTTCGGTGACTTTATTATATCACGCTATCGTAAATAAATCAAGGCAAAGCCTTGTATATCATCCGCTCGTAGGGCTGGATAAACAAAAAAGGAACTTTTGGTAGACAAAAGTTCCTTTTTTGTTGGCGGAGCGTGTGGGACGTAAATTGAACTTATCGGTCTCTCTAACGCAATGTAAATTTGAATTTTAAAATATCAAAATATCAATCAAGGTACGTGTTATTTAATATCCCCATCCGTGCAATGGATTTTTACTTCAGTCGTTGCGAAGTCGTTACGCAACCAATCCTTGCCAAATTCTATATTATTCCATTCGTTTTTTGTGCCTAAATAGTATAGATCAGAGAACTCTCTGTTTTCGTAAAAAGTACAACTGGGTATAGCTTTTATTGTCTTGGGAATTGCTATTTCCTTTACATTGATTGAAGAAGGATAACCAAAATTGGTTAAATACGCCAGCGAGTAATATGGAAGCAATTCATACTCGGAGCCGTTATAATATTCGGGCAAAGTAATTTTTTCATCACTTCCAATATAGGAGATGAGATAATTTATATTATCTATAGTGATGAATTTGAATCCGTCGACGTTTCTAATTAGTGATTCGCCTTGATGAACTATTCTTTTGTTAAAATAATTGTCAAAGCTTAAATCGGAATAGTTGATAATTTCAACAAGCCTATTACAACTAGAAAAAGCTGTTTTGTCTATGCTAACAACAGATTTGGGAATTGTTATAGAAGTTAACTGATAACATTTTTCAAAAGCGCTAGGTCCAATTTCTTCGATGGAATTGGGTAAGACGATTTCTTCTAAGCTAATGCAAAAACGAAAAGTGGAGTCATCTATGCTTTTTACTGTATCGGGAATAGTTATTGATTTTAGGCTAACGCAGGATTTAAATGCTCCAGCTTCAATTTTGGTAATATGCTTAGGAACAACAAAACTCGTCAAATAATAGAAAGACGCAAAGGCATTTTTGCTTATAGTCGTGATCGAATCGGGAATAACGACTTCCTTGGCGTTCCACGGTGATATTATCCCGCTTCTCTCTATTTCGGTGACCAACTTTCCGTTGTGCATTTTAGGAATAACAATCTTATCTAATAGATTTGTCGAGCCCCAAGCAACAGAATAAGTACCATCACTTTTTAAGTGATATTCTAAGCCTTCAGAACCTTTTTCTTCTTCATCGCTAATGTTTAACACCATATTATACCAATCGTCGTAGTTCAGCTTCCCACCATTCTGCAAATATTGACTGTATAACGATTCGTAGTTAGTTCCACAAGATGTAAAAATAAGGGTTACCGTCATTAAAAGCAAAATGGCATAAAACAGCTTTTTCATTTTCTTTCCTCCTAAAATCAAAAAGGTGCGCAGTCGAAACCACGCACCGAAAAACGCAGTTTCGCTTCTGTTGCGACACAGTTCACGTCCGAAGATATGACAAGCAAAGCCTACGTTTTTACCAACATAGACTTCGGACATGAAAATATTAAACTGTGTCGCACGATTATTGTATCACGCTTTTACAAAAATATCAAGTTGTAAGCGCGATTTTATACTAAAAAATCGCTTTTTTATAAGAAACATTTATACATAGGTATATAGGCTCGCGAATCAAGAGCGAGCATACGCCCTCGTTCCAAAATGTGGCAAAAAACTCCACCCATGCCGAACGTTGCGAAGTTGCACTATAAGCCGCTTTCTGCGGAATGTTGGATTTGAACCTTACTCCTTGCGAGCCGCAAACGCCTTGCGTTTGGCACTTCGTGCTATGTTGCGCCGAAAGGCGCAACGCTCGCGGAGCAACCTTCGCTCGCCTCGCTGGAAAGCGAGCTTTCCGACTCGGCTTCGCTCGGTTATCTGCGCCGCCGCTTTGCGGCGCCGCGCAGATGACAATCCTTTCTTCTCCGCCAAAAAGAAAAATCCTCGATATCCAAAAGGATACCGAGGATTTTTGGCGGAGAAGAAAGGATTTGAACCTTCGCGCCGGTTGCCCGACCTACACCCTTAGCAGGGGCGCCTCTTCACCACTTGAGTACTTCTCCATTTGCAAGCCGGTGTTTGGGAGCTTGCCATAATATTATATCAACTCTTTCTCTGTTTGTCAAGAGTTTTTGGAAATAAAGTGAGAAAATTCAGCGTTCGAGAAGAGTAGGGGCTTGCAAAAGCCCCCGTTCTGTGTTATAATCATAAAAAAAGACCGAACGGAGACCGTTATGAGAATACTTTTGATACGTCACGGCGAGCCCGATTATGCGATTGACGGATTGACCGAGAAGGGTAAGCGCGAGGTCGCGCTCCTTGCCAAAAAACTTGCGAAGGAAAAAATCGATAAGATCTATTCCTCGCCGCGCGGCCGCGCGAAGCTGACTGCGGAGCCCACCTGCGAGGCACTTGGTATGGAAATGGAGATCCTGCCCTTTATGCGCGAATTCAACGTCAAGCGTATCAGTCTTCCCTATATGGAAAAGCCCGCGATCCCGTGGGACATCCTGCCCGCATATATCAACGAAAAGCCCCACGCCTACGATCCGAAAAACTGGCAGGAAACCGACTTTATCAAAAGCTCCGAGGTATATGAGGAATATCTCTCGGTCTGCCGCGAATTTGATGCGCTTCTTGCGCGCCACGGCTATGAGCGCGACGGCTATAACTATAAGGCCGTTCGCCCGAACCACGATACGATCGCGATCTTTTGCCACTTTGGCGTGATCGCCGTGATCATGTCGCACCTGATGCATTGCTCGCCCTATTCGCTCTGGCAGCATACCTGCGCTCTGCCCACCTCGGTCACCACGATCTATACGGAGGAGCGCCGAGAGGGCGTTGCCCTCATGCGTGCCGCGGGCTTTGGCGACATCTCGCATCTCTACGCAGAAGGAGAAGCGCCCTCGTTCTACGCGCGCTTCTGCGAATGCTTCACCGATGATACCACGCATGACGATTGATTTTTGTTAGCTATGTACTCCGCGTGCCGATTCGGTGAAGAGCAAGGTGTGAAAAAACAAAAAAATCCGTGCGTTTAGCGTGTTATCCTTAACGGAGAACACGCAGCGATATAAATCCCCTCGGGGATTTGTGATATTACCTTCGGGAGCGATATAAGGCTACGCCTTGCGATATGCCCTGCGGGGCGTGAGGGGATTTATATCATATCGCATTGGAGCGAAGCGACAATATATCGCATGAGCAAAGCGAGTATATCGCGTTTGCTTGCAAACATATCGCCCGACAGAAAAAAAGAGATAACATTTCGGATACTAACCGATTTGTTATCTCTTTCTGTTGTATAAGGGTTTGGGCTTAGACCAAGTGCATTTGACCAGTCAAATGCGATGCTCGCACTTAGCGATATTTTTCAAATTCTCCGATAAGAACATCATGCATTTGCGCACGGATTTTTTTGATCGCAAGGCCAAATTAAAGCTCGCTGCTATTTCGTCTTTTTATTAAAATTTCTCTATAAAGAATGACGCTTAAGATAACTTCAATCACCGTGATCGCAAGCATGATAGCCATAATAACGCGCATCTCGTAACTGAGAAGAATAGCGGAAAAGCTGAGTCCGATTCCCGCCGTTGCTATTTTCACACCAAATTCCAGCATGGTAAGCAGCGTTTGATGCTGTTCCTTGGGGGTGTGTATAAACAAATCGCCTTGCATATACAGCTTGAAGGGATCTCTTATAAACAAAACGATCATATAGCCGATCGCCATCACGGTGATCTTTGCAAGGATCTGCGGAATAAACGAGCCGAACAGCATGAAAGCAATCGAGATGCCGAGCATGGAAGGAAGGATCACGCCCATTTTGTTTTGATATTTTTTATATAGCTTTTCAAAAATAACGTTTGCTATAATGCGCACGATGCGCGAAATGCAGATGATAGCACCGATGATCAAAGACGTGTTATCCACGTTGAAATCGAGAAGAATATTTTGCTGGATAAAAAGCTTTCCCTCGTTTTGCCCGTTGGTGACGATCGAATAGAAAAGCGCGTACAGGACGATCGCGATGATAATAAGCTTATTATAATGAATTTTCACCTTGGGGCCCGATTTCTTTTTGTAGGCAATCTTATTGTATCCCGAGCAATCCCGCATGAATAACGAAAGAACGACGCCGAGCGAGCAGGTCGTGATGCAAGCGATCATCGGAAGATAGTTGTTAAGATTAAACATAAAGCTTGCCACGAAGGAAATGAGCATGGTGATAACTGCGTAAACGGTATTTGCCGAGGTTCTGTAACGCACGAAATCGCTTTGCCGCTCGACCATATCCAGATTGTTTTCAAGCGCTACGATAGAAGCGCTTTTGAATATCGCGGCAACGTCGTGGAAAATTCTGCCCAATAAGACGAGATAATAGCTTTTACCAAAGGTAATGAAAACCGCCGATAACAAAAGGAAAACGGCACCGCTTCTTGTGGACGCGGTGTTTCCGATCTTCTTTATTACGAAGAGAACCGGAAATTGCAGCGCGATACAGATCAACTGTGATAAAGACGTCAGAGAAACGATCTCGGCCGGCGAAAAATTCTTTACTATTGTTAAAAACAGGGTATCGACGGCAATATAAAATAAAAGATCGCCCGTGAAGCCCGAATACCAAGGAAAGACCTTTAAAAATCTGTTTATGCTCTTTTCCACGTCTTTTTACCTTCATTTTTTAAAATTACGTATTGATTATATCACAACTTCGGTGTATAATCAAATATATATAATAAAATGATGTTATAGAATAAATACTATATGAGGGAAGCGTATGGAAACGATTGCAAAATATGCGTATGAAGTATATAAAAAGGGAAGCTTTACAAAAGCGGCCAAGGCACTTTATATATCTCAACCGTCACTCAGCGCGGCGATTTCAAGACTTGAGAGCGATCTCGGCTTTCGGATATTTGACCGCTCCGTCCTTCCTTGCTCCTTGACAGCCGCGGGGCGGATATATATGGAAAGCATTGAAGAAATCGTCGAGGTTGAAAATAATATGAAAAGACGGATAAAAGACCTTTCCGATATCAACCACGGCTCGATCACAGTCGGAGGCTCAAGCTATGCCTCGTACTTGGTGCTGTCCGATATTTTCAGTGCGTTTTATAAAAGCTATCCCGACGTAAAGGCAACGCTTGATATCGGAAACACCGGAAGCTTGCACGCTTTGTGGGAAAAGTTAGGCGCGAAAGAGCTTGATGTTTTAGTAACCTACGCCTCAAATCACCCGAATTTTATCGTCGAGCCTATTTTGGAGGAGCGCCTGATCATAGCAATGAACAGAAAAATGCCGGGCGCGCAGAAGCTCGAAAATCTTGCGCTGACAAGGGAAGAGATTTTGACGAAAAGCTATTGTGCGGAGCGTGAAATTGAGGATGTGTCTATATTTCATGACTTTGAATTTTTTGAATTTCCCTCAAAATCGGATACCGATCAGCGAATGTCGAAGCTCCTCGGCAACTACAAACCGTCACGCTATAAAATCGAAAATGCAAAGCACAGCGAAATGCACTATAATCTGATGTGCGCGGGCATTGGCGCGGTTTTGACGAACTCCCTTGTGATCGCGCAAAAGCCCTATGATGAAAACATATTGTTCTTTGTGCCCAAAAGCGAGGAATCTTACAGAAAAATACACCTTGCATATAATTACTCGGCAAAGAATAATCCGCTGATTCAATGCTTTATAAGGGCGGCCAAGGAAGTTTGCGCGGCAAAATGATCCCTAAAAGGTTCAAGCTCTTTCGCCTTGCCGCGCTCTGCGCCGAAGATGCGTGCCTATAACGAACCGTTAGAAGCTTTTATGAGAGAGCGCGAAAAAAGCATACTTTTTATGGAGAAAACCGCAGACTTTCGAAATTGCTGCGTTTGAGTTTATATAAAAAACGGCAGAAGCACTGTTTTCCAATGCTTCTGCCGTTTTTATTGGTTATGCTAAAATTGACGACAGAACTATAATAGCTTCACTTCGATTCATGGCTACATTTAAATTATATCATAAACCCATGAATAAATCAATTGCTTTTTGTTTAAGCTAATGACTTAGTCTCTTTTTATAAAAATGATCAAATTTTCATAAAAAATAATCGAGAAAGCATAGAAATGTGATTTTTAAAGTGATATAATAAAGAAAAAGATGCTTTTTTATGAAATCTCGGAGGATGCGGAATATGAAAATCAAGTTTTGGGGAACGGCGGCCGGCCTTGCCGAGCGCGGCAGGCATTGCACGTCCATGCGCGTGGAGGTCGGCGGTGAATATTATATCATCGATTTCGGCGCGCCCGTGGAATATCTGATTGCAAACGAGGGAATTCGCCTTTCGGACATCCGCGCGGGATTTATCACGCACATGCACTCGGATCACGTGGATGCGCTCCCCTCCTTCGCGAAGCTTTACGCGCAGTTTACGAATTTTATCTATGCGCCCGCCTCGGTGGATATATTTATGCCGGATGGGATCGATGCCTTTCTTTCCTGGCTTGGCGCGTTGCGGCTATCGATGTCCGAGAGAATGCGCTTTCACCGCGTGGCGGCAGGCGTGATCTACGATAACGGATGCGTGAGAGTGCGCGCGATTCCCACGGAGCATCTCGGCAAGGGAAATCCCTGCTACGCTTACGTTTTTGAGGCGGAGGGGAAGCGCGTGCTCTTCAGCGGTGACCTTACGGATGATTTGCATGATTTCCCGAGCGACGAGCATTACGATCTCGTGATTTGCGAGCTGGCGCACGGGCAGATCCCTGCGCTGATCTCCCGCCTGAACGGTGCAGGCGTAGGCCGCGTGATCTTCAATCATATGTCAACCGATCCCGTTATTTTGGAGAAGATCCAAATGGATAGGATCGGGCTTTTGGAAAAAGAAAAGGATGCGATCGCTTTTTCATACGAGCTTGCATCCGACGGCCTTGAGTTAGAGGTTTAATGGATATGAAGATGGAAAATGCAAAGTATAGTGTTCAAATTGGTAAAAACGGAGAGATCATAGGCCTTTCCTTACGCGAGGATCCATACAAAGCAAATTTCGTTCTTGCATCGGAGGAAGAGCCGTGGGTCCCCGAAAATAAGGGCTGGGGACTTGGCTTTATCACCTCGGGCTTCAACCGCGTGCAGATCGAGCATTGCGAACATCTTTCCGTCTCCGAGGACAAAATGAGCGCAAGCTACCGCCTGCATTATACGGACGAGCGCTGTGCCTGCGTTTGGAACGGCGACGTTGAAGGAAGCAAACGAAAAAGATGCCTCCTCGTGACCGTGACGCGAGAACTTCGGGAGGACGGGCTTTACGAAACGGTCGAGCTGAAAAACGAGAGCGAAAAATATCTCGTGCTGGACGAGCTTGGCCTTTATTCCTCCTTCCGCGATACCTACACCACGGGCGAAAACGTTTTGCATACGCATATGAATCAGCATATTTGCGCGGCAGGGGATCTTTGCTATATCGAGGCGTGCAGGCAGAGCAATCTCGGTAAGAATCTCGCGCTGATCACGCTGGATGGATGCTTTACCTCCTATCAGTTAGAGGAGCAGAACACCTCGAATCATCGCGGCGTTGTGGCGCTCGTGGCAAAGGATATCCGCATCCCCGCAGACGGCACGCATACCGTCAGGCGCGTGATCACCGAATATGAAACGCGCGAGGATTTTGAGAAGAAATTATGCGCCTATACGGGCTATCCCATTCTCGACCCGGGCTTTATGACGGTGGAGAAGGGAGAGAAGATCCGTATCACCGTTAAGGAGGCGGGAAGCCTTTCCTCCATTAGGCTGGACGGCGAGATCTTGGAGGAAAAGGATGGCGCGTTTGAATATCTTCCGAGCGAAACCGGCGTGAAGGAGGGCGTCATCAAATACGGCGAAAAAATCGCACGCATCGTTTATAAGGTGACGGACAATATCCGCACGCTGATGGAAAAGCGCGTGAAATTCATCGTTGAAAATCAGCAGATCACCGATCCCGCCGATCCGCTTTACGGTGCTTTTATGCCCTACGATATCGAGCGGGAGAAGATCTTCCGCGCCGAGGAGGACGCGCATTATTTTTACCATTGCGTGCCCGACCGAAACGAGGCGAGAGAGCGCATGGGTATGGGCGCGTTCGTTGCGCTTTATTCGCGCCTCTTTAATGAAAAGCGCTATCTCCCCGCCTTGGAGCGATACAGGGATTTCCTTCTCAAATACATCGTGGATGAAAATTACGACGTTTGGGATTCCTATCTCAGGCAGGAGAGCGAGAAATATTATCACGAGGGCATCATTCTCGTGCCGAGAAAGCTGGATATGCGCTCCCGATTACATAACTACACCTTCGCGCTCCCCTTCTTTATCGAAATGTATCTTTTGACGAAGGAGGAGCTTTACGCCACGGTGGCGATCGGACTCTTTCAGCGCTATTACGAGCTTGCCTTCGAGGGCGGCTTTATGCCGAACCTCGACGTGATACTGCCCGATGCGCTTCTTGAAGCATATCCCGAGTGGAAGGAAAGGATCGATACCATCCGTAAAGGCGAGCGTGCCTTGGCTTATAAGACCGCAGAAATGGCGGGCAACTATTTTGCAGGCGAGGTCGCTTACGAGCACGGCCATCCCGCGAGCAGTCTGAAATATCTCACGGCGTATTATCTTTCCTCGCGTGACGAGGGCGTGATGCACGCGATCCGCGACGAGGCGCTTCGCACGGACTCCTTCAACGGCAATCAGCCGCATTTCAATCAAAACGGTATCCCGATTCGCCATTGGGATGCCTTCTGGTTTGGAAAATACGAGCTCTGGGGAGATACCTTCCCGCATTGGGTGAGTTGTCTTTCCGCTTGCGGCTATTCGGATTTCTTCCGTATCACGGGGGATGAGAGCTACCGCGACAAGGCGAGAAGGATTTTTATGGCCAATATCGCCCTGATCAATAAGGACGGCTCTGCCTATAATTCCTATATCTTCAACGAAAAATCGCACGGCCGCGCCGCCGCACGCTACGATGCGCTGGCGAGCGACCAGGATTGGATCTTCTACTATTATCTTTTCTACTGTGAGAGAGGAGTGTTTCGGATATGACGGTGAATTTCAAGCTGATCGGCGAGCCCTCGCTTTCGGAGGGCTGTGCACTTCTTGCTAAGCGCCTCGGTATCGGCTTTTGCGATAGAGGCATACCGCTCTACGCCGAGGGAGGCGCGGATGCGCTTTCCATCGGGGAAAAGGACGGCGGCTATAAAATTTCTTACGGCGAGAGGACGGAATTTTTCCGTGGTCTTGCGCTTCTTTCGGGAAGCCTGCGCGAGAAAAAAGCCGTGGCTCTCTGCGAAAAGCGCCGCTTCAAGACCTGCGGCGTGATGTTCGATCTTTCGCGTAGCGCGGTTTACACCAAGGAAACGGTGTTCGGCCTGCTTGAAGCGATGGCCTGCATGGGCCTCGATATGCTGATGCTTTATACCGAGGACGTTTACGAGATCGAAAAGTATCCCGATTTCGGCTATCTTCGCGGTGCTTATACCGAAGCGGAAATTCGTGAGATGGATGCTCGCGCAAGAACCTTTGGCATCGAGCTGATCCCCTGCATCCAAACGCTGGCGCATCTGCGCGCGGCGCTCCGCTGGCCGTCGCTCTCGGGGTTTGCAGACACGGCGGATATTCTGATGAGCGGAGAGGGAGCGGAAAGCTACGCGCTGATCGAGGAGATGTTCAAGGTATCGGCCGCCTCCTTCACGAGCCGAAAAATCCATATCGGGTTTGACGAGGCGGAGAGCATCGGTCGCGGAAAATATCTTCTCAAAAACGGCTTTGAAACCACGGCGGACGTGTATTTTGCGCACCTGAAAAAAGTTTGCGAGCTTGCGAAAAAGTACGGCTTCACCCCGATGATTTGGAACGATATGATCTTCAAGCTGGAGGGGGATCACCGCTTCTTGATCGAAGAGCCCGAAAAAATGTGCGTTCCGAAGGAAAATTACGAAAGATATCCCGAGAATCTGGAGCTCGTGTATTATAACTACGGCGGTCCGTATCGCTCGGATCCCAAGCACACGGGGGATTATCTCTTGGATTTCCACAAGCGCTTCAACCGCTATACCCATTTTGCGGGCGGCATCTGGACGTGGACGCGCCTGATCCCGGGACTGAAAAAGACCTACGAGGTGACGAAGCTTCAGCTGGACTCCTGCGAAAAATACGGCACGGAATCAGTCTTCGCCTGCGTTTGGGGCTGCGGTCAGCATTCCTTCGACCTGCGCGCCACCCTGCCCGGTATGCAGATCTGGGCGGAGCTGCTTTATCGCGCGGATGCGGATATGGCGCTCGTTTGGGAGCGCTTCGGCCAATGCACGGGCTATAATGCGGAGCTTTGGAAAAATCTTTATTTTGACGATTTTTCGGATGAGGAGCTTGAAAAATATCTCGACACCTCCTCCTATTGCATCAACCCCTCATATCAGCATCTCTATAACGATATTTTGACGGGTATGCTGGATAAAACGCTTTCGGGCTATGACTTTAAGCCGCGCTACCGCACCTTTGCGGATGCGCTTGCCAAGGGCGACGAGAGGGAAGCCTCTCTTTTTGAAAGATACAAGGCGCTTTACGAGCTGCTTTTCGTGAAATGCGACGTTGGTCTCCGTCTGCGCCGCGCGTATAAGAGCGGTGATCGCACGCAGATGGCAGAGGTGCTCGCGGATATGAAAAAGCTCCCCGCGCTATACGATGCGTATCACGTATGCGTGGAAAACGATTGGTACGCGCAGTATAAGCCCTTTGGTTACAGCGGCCAGGATATGACGCTCGGCATGATCGAGGCAAGAGTGAAAACCGCGATCCGCGTGGTGGAAAAATACCTCGCGGGCGAGCTGGATTCGCTCCCCGAGCTTGAGGCAGAGATCAAGTATTTTTACGGCATCGAAAAGCCTCTCACCGAGGTGGGCTACGCGATGGGCTTCATGAGCTCTTCGGTGTTTGAAATCAATATGTAAACAAAACAAAAACAGCCTTTCTCGTTACGAAAAAGGCTGTTTTTTGGCACCCGCAACGGGAATCGAACCCATAACTAACCCTTAGGAGGGGTTTATTATATCCATTTAACTATGCAGGCAAGTATTCAATTAAAAAGTTAGTTTCCTTAGGAGGGGCTCATTATATTCCGCGCCCGTCGCATAATTGTTGCGCGTCGGACTGAAGTCCTCCTCCAACGCATTGCTTTGGGGCGTGTCACGGCGTGAAAACAACACTTAGTTGTTTTCACTTGATCGCATTTAACATGCAGGCAAGTATTCAATTAAAAAGTTAGTTCCCTTAGGAGGGGTTTATTATATTCCGCAACCGTCGCATATTCGTTGATTGTCGGGCTAAAGCCCTTCGCCAACTCATTGCTTTGGGTTGTCTCGCGTTGCGAAAACAACATTCAGTTGTTTTCACTTGCTCGCATTTAACTATGCAAGCGTATCAACGAAAGTATTTTAACATAAAATAAGCGAAAAGTCAACCGCAAAAAGGCGAAAAGATCAGGTGCTTGAAAAATTCTTTTCGTTTTGCTTGACGGGACGGACGTGTTGTGCTAAAATAAAGAAAAAACGAGGGAAAATGTGCGATGAATATTATAACGCTGACCTTAAATCCCGCATTCGATCTGCATTGCGATACGGATGCCTTTTTGCCGTATCACGAGAACGTTTTTGAGATCACCGCGAAGGATGCCGGCGGCAAGGGCATCAACGTGTCGCGTGCGCTTACAAAAAACGGCGTGGAAAACCTGGCGGTTTGCATCGTCGGGCGCGAAAACGGTGCTGAATTTCTTGAGAGCCTTGAAGCCGAGAGGCTGGACGTCAAGGCGGTGTATACCGATGGGCGCATTCGTGAAAACATCACTCTGCACGAAAAGAAAAATCCCGAAACGCGCATCAGCTTCAAGGGATTTTCTATCAGCGACGGAGAGCTTTCAGCGGTGCGCGAGGCGATGGGAGCGGATTTAAAGGGGAGCGTCGTCGTATTTGCGGGAAGCGCGCCCTGCGGCATTTCGGAGAATTCGTTGGTCGCTTTCCTCTGGGGCTTGAAAAACGAGGGAGCGGCGCTTGTGATCGATTCACGTTCGCTTTCGATCGAGGCCATTGCGGCGCTTCGCCCCATGCTGATCAAGCCGAACAAGGACGAGGCGGGAGCCGCGCTCGGTGTAAGGATCGAGAGCGTGGAGGACGGTGCGCGCGCGGCGCAGACACTTCGTGAAATGGGGATCGAGAACGTCCTTTTAAGCCTCGGCGGCGATGGCGCGATCCTTGCCTGCGCATCGGGAACCTACTTCGCGCCCGCACCCAAAATAGAGGTTCTTTCCACGGTCGGAGCAGGGGATAGCACGCTCGCAGGCTTCCTTTGCGCCAAGGCCGAAGGCTGTGAGGATGAAGCGCTTCTTATCCGCGCCGTAGCGTTCGGAAGTGCCGCCTGCATGCTTGCGGGCACTGCCGCGCCGTGCCCCGAGGATATAGAAAAGCTGGAAAAGCAAATTGCGGTAAAAAAACTGTGAGCTCGGAAAACGTCCAAGAAAATGTCGGGAAAAGAAGGAATTTGTTTGTTTTATACCATAACGGAGCAAAATCAGTCCGCGTTCCTTTACGATTTTTCTCGGTATTCGCTCGGAGAAACTCCGATCTCCTTTTT
>JAZQTA010000015.1:0-15381 GCA_045630385.1 Eubacteriales bacterium
TCGTTTGGGCAGATGAATTTGACGGTACGGAGCTTGACCGCACGAAGTGGGATTTTCGCCTGATGTTCTGGGGCGAGCGCTTTGATGCTTACACCGATCAGGGCGTTATCGTTCGCGACGGATGCGTGGAGCTTCACCGCACCGAGATCGACGGAAGATACGTTTCTCCCCAGTTGCAGACGGGATACAATACCTTTGACCATATGAGTACGAACCGTACCAACCCTTGGGGGCAGGACGGCATCTGGCCCTTCGAAGAAATTCCAACGCCCAAGTTCGTGCACCGCTACGGCTACTACGAGTGCCGTTGCAAATTCCAGAAGCACCCCGAGCTGATGTGGGCAGCCTTTTGGATGCAGTCCCCCTCGATCGGCGCGCGCATCGAGCCCGAATGGGCAGGCATCGAGTGCGATATCATGGAGTGCTTCGCGGTCGGCAAGGGATCGACGGGCAACATCATGAACGGCTACGGCAAGCAGTATACGAGCGACGGTCGCGTGCGCTACGATATCGAGGAAACCGAGGATGGCTTCCATACCTTTGCCATGGATTGGCGCGAGGACGGTTACACCTTCTACTGCGACGGCAAGGAGATCTCCCGTTGCAATAAGCACGTGTCCCACGTGCCCGAGTTCCTTCTTCTTACGACCGAGATTCAGGGCTACCGCTCCGTCAAGCAGGGAAAATTCCAGCTGCTGAACGGCGGCGTGCAGGAGGATCCGCCCTTCGTGATCAAGGGCGAGTTTGAGGACGATGCCTTTATTTGCGACTATGTGCGCGTATTTGACCGCGTGGAAAAATAAGAGCCTCGCATCCCGATACGGAGGATCATTATGCATAGACTGAAGAAAATCGGAAGCATAAAGCCGAAAAGCGCAAAGGAGATCCAATCCTCGCGCCTTGGCATCGGCTTCGAAAAGCTTGATCGCGATGCTTTCGATCCCGAAAAAGCGTACGATAAGCTTGAAAAAATCGGCGTGAAATGGGTGCGCATCCAGTCGGGCTGGCAGAAAACCGAAAAGCAAAAGGGCGTTTACGACTTTGCATGGCTCGATGCCATTGTAGACAATATCATCGCGCGCGGCATGACTCCTTGGATGTGCGTTTGCTACGGCAATGCGCTCTACGACGAAATAGCCGCCGAGGTGTTCGGCGCGGCGGGCTGTCCTCCCATTCATACCGAGGAGCAAAGAACGGCGTGGCACGATTATTGCGTTGCCTTGGCAAAGCACTACAAGGGGCGTGTGGAGCGGATGGAGATCTGGAACGAGCCGGACGGCCTTTGGAAGCCCTGGAAGTATGGTGATAACGCCTCCGAGTACGGAGATTTTGCCGTTGCGACGGCGAAGGCGCTCCGCGAGGGAAATCCCGAGCTTTATATCATTGCGGGCGCAATGGCGAAGGTGCGCGTTCGCTATCTCACCGAAGCGTTTGAAAGGGGAATGGCACCGTATATCAACGCCATTTCCTTCCATGCCTATCTTTTTGAAGATCGCAGGCTCTCGGGCGATATCAAGGCTCTGCGTGCCGTGATCGACCGCTACGATTCGAGTATTGAGATCATTCAGGGCGAATCCGGCTCGCAAACCGTCCCTTACGGTCACGGCGCATTGTATCAGGGCGCTTGGACGCCGAAAAAGCAGTGCAAGCAGATGCTTCGCCACCTGATAACGGATCTTGGCATGGGCGTGCTCTTCACCTCCTATTTCTCATGCATGGATATGATGGAGGCGATGAACGGCAAGGTCGGCGATAAAAAGAGTTATAGCGACTTCGGTTATTTCGGGGTGCTCGGCGCAGAGTTTGATGAAAACGGAATTGCGACGGGTGAATATCCCGAAAAGCCCTCCTATTACACCTTGCAGGCGCTCGCCTCGCTTTTTGCAGGGGATATCAAGGCCGTCTCTTTGCCAATCACGGTGGAGGAGGATACCGCACCGCATTGCGGCAATATCCCTTCGGTTACTTACGCAGAGATGGAGGACTACGGCTTCCGTCTTGATAACGGCGCGTATGCCTACGCCTATTGGATACCGTCTAATTTTATGACCTCGGAGATCGAGAGCGCGATCAGCCTTTCCTGCGGCGGCCTCGGCGTGCCGAAGCTTGTCGATCTCATGGAGGGAAGCGTTTATGAGATCCCGTCCTCGATGATAGAGACCGATGATTTCGGCAGTGTTGAGCTCAAGCTTTTGCCGATCCGCGACTATCCCTTAATTCTTGTTTTTGGAGAAATAAAATGAATAGAAAATATGCCTTGGTGACGGGCGCTTGTATCAATACGGGCGTCGCCATCGTAGAAAAATTTTTGTCCGAGGGCTGGGGCGTTGTCTTTACGGGAAGAAACTCCGAAAAGGTTGCCGCCGCCGAAAAAGGCTATCTTGAAAAATTCCCCGGGGCGACTGTTTTGGGCTATGCCTTGGATTCGCTTCTCGATGAAAGAACGGTGGATGAGGCTGCTCTCGATGCGCTTTTTGCCGATCTTGACGAAAAAGAAATTTTCATCGAGCACCTCGTGCTGAACGCCGCAGATCAGGGACTTGGCATGAAGATCTTTGAAAATCCTCTGACCGACTTTATGCGCGTAATGAACACCAACGTCACCTGGAATTATGCGTTTTGCGAGCGTGCGGCCGCGCGAATGAAGAAACACGGCGGCGGATCGATCGTTTTCGTTAATTCCAACACTGCCTATCGCGCCATTCCCGACCGCATTGCCTACGAGGCAAGCAAGGGCGGTCAGCTTGGTATGATGCGCGGCCTCGCGTTTGACCTCGGAAAGTATAATATCCGTGTCAACGCGATTCTGCCCGGCATGATCCGCACCGACCGTTGGGAGAAAAATCCCGACTTCTATAAGGACGTGCCCAGCCGCTTCACCCCCCTCGGTGACGTAGCCGACGGTAAGGACGTAGCGGACGCCGTTTGGTACTTTGCCGCCCACGCGAGGAATACCACGGGCGCCGAGCTCGTCGTAGACGGCGGAAACACGATACAGCTGTATCCCATTATCCCGAAGGAGGTATAAACGATGCAGCTTACGTGGATCGGGCAGGCGGGGCTTCTTTTTGAAACCGCAGGCAAGAAAATTTTGGTTGATCCCTATCTTTCGGACAGCGTGGCGAAGGTGCAGCCGCGCAACTTCCGCCGCCTCCCCGTGGATGAATCTCTCTTTGCCCTGAAGCCCGACGTGATCGTCATCACGCATAATCACCTCGATCACCTTGATAAGGAAACGCTTTGCCACTACCTCACCGAGGATAGCGAGGTACTCCTTTTAGCGCCCGACGGTGCATGGCAGGAGGCAAGAAAATTCGGCGGCGCAAAAAATAACTACGTTCTCTTTAATAACGGCACGACTTGGACGGAGCCCTACGCCACCTTCCGCGCCGTCAAGGCCGAGCATTCGGATGCGCACGCCATCGGCGTGATCCTCATGGTTGAAGGAAAAAACTATTACGTCACGGGAGACACACTGTATAGCGAGCGCGTGTTCGAAAGCCTTCCGCCCATGCCGATCGAGATGCTTTTCGTCCCGGTCAACGGCGTTGGAAACAACATGAACCCCGCCGATGCTTACCGCTTCGCAAAGCGCATCGGCGCCGAGGCAAACATCCCGATCCACGTCGGAATGTTTGACGAAACCCGCCCTGAGGATATCGATCTCCCGCACCGAAAGGTTCTTCCTCTGTACGAAAAGATAGAAATTTAATATGCAAAATGCAAAGAGAGGTGTGCAAAAATGCACACCTCTCGCTCTTTATTTGATGGTAACGTGCTCTGAGCACTCAACCTTTATCGTCGTTTCTCCGTTGTATCCCGTGGCGTTCATCCCCTTTACGGTCAATGCGTGAACGTCGAAGGCTTGCACGCAGGGGAAAGCATCGCGCGGCATCATATCCTCGCGCCAAAGATGCTCGTACTCCGGGCGTCTGTTTTCCTTTTTTGCAAATCTTTCAATGCCCGAAAGCTTCCCCTCGCCCCATCGCACGGTGACTCCCTCGATCTGGATCTCGCTTGCATGCCGTAGATAGAGATTGTAAGGAGATGAGGCCGCAAGCCAATAATGGATCAAGGGATCGATCAGACCGTTACCGAACAGTCTCGGCTTGGGCGTAATATGAAGATCGCAATCGATCAGCCGTATATCCGATAAGGATTCTCTCGTTGTACCTTGCAGGGTGACGCCGCCGACCGTTTCGCAGGAAAGCTCGCGCACGGTAACGCCGCGGATCGTGCCGTCCTTTTGGGTAACGATGAAGATCGCCGTCGCCGTGTCCGTTGCGCGGATATTCGAAAATTCCACGTTTTCGATCCGTCCCAAAGTGCCCACCATATTGATCGCGCAAGCACCGCGCTCTATCGCGCAGTCCGAGACCTTCACGTTCTTGACCGCGTGCGCCCTTGCAACGGATAGCTGCTCCTCGCCGCCGATTCCCGAAAGCACTGAGAGATCCGCTTCAATTCCGTTGAAAACGCGCACAAGATTGGCCTTCGCCCGTGCCGTGCAGGAAGAAACACGGATGTTCTCGCAATCCTGCAAAAGCGGTGTGAATTCTCCGTTGCTGATAGCAATACAGTCGTCTCCCGTTTCAAAATAGCAGCCGATGACGGTTGCATCCTTGCAAGCGGCAATGTTGATGCCGTCCGTATTGATATAGTGTATATTGGTTATCACCGTGAGATTTTCAAAGCGTACCGATTCGCAAGCGATCGCACGTATGTTGAAATACGGAGACTCCGTGAGGTGCAGATCCTTCACCGTCACGCCGCGGCAACCCTTCAACACGATGAGTTGCGGGCGAAACAGATGCGGTTTGTATTTTGTTATTCCGTCTTTTTCGACTGTGTCGAAAAATTGCAATGCGTTTCCGTGGATCTCACCGCCCGTCACCGTAATATCCTCCGCATTCTCTGCAAAAAGGATGCAGTCGGTCGATCCGCGCTTGGTGGAGAGGATCAGCTGCTTCAGCACGTCAAGCGCGCCGTTATCCTCTACGCCGATCAGCGTTTTCGCATCTCTCGGAAAAGGGGTATCGTATGCGCCGCGCATTTTGCCGTAATGTTCCTCTACGGGATCGGCGATTAGCCGCGCGCCGCGTTCCATGCGTAGCTCTGTGTGGCTGTAAAGACGGATCGAGGACGTAAGATATTCTCCGTCGGGAATATAGATAATACCGCCGCCGCTTGTTTTGCAAGCATCCGCCGCCGCTTGGATCGCCGCCGTATCGGGGGTTCTTCCGTCCGCGACCGCTCCAAGCGTTCTTACGTTATAGATTGTGCGTTCCATGTGCGCTCTCCCTCACTTCTGACTGATACCATTATAGCATCGTAGCGTGATAAAACGCAACACTTCGATCGAAAAATGATGCAAATCACATAAAAAATGAAAGATTTTTCATAAAAGCCGAGGGCATATTTTTATATGCCGCAAAAAGACTGCGCAAGCTTATATCGTGATTGACAAACGCACAAAAAAGTGGTATACTTAAATGTAAAATAAAAAAAGGAGGGATTTGCCTATGAAGCTTACGCTTTCAAGCGACGTTTTGTATATTATTGAAGCGCTGGAAAAGCATGGTCACCGCGCGGACGTCGTGGGCGGCTGCGTCAGAGATTTTCTGATGGGCAAAGCTCCCTTCGATATTGATATCACCACCTCGGCAACGCCCGAGGAGATGAAGGAGATCTTCGCCTCCGTGCGCACCGTGGAAACCGGAATCAAGCACGGAACGCTGACGGTGGTTTTGAACGCAACACCCTATGAGGTAACCACCTACCGCGTAGACGGTGAGTATCAGGACCACCGTCATCCCGAGGCGGTGATCTTCACCGAAACGCTTTCCGAGGATCTTGCAAGAAGAGATTTCACGGTCAATGCGATGTGTTATAGCCCCAAAAACGGCCTCACCGATCTGTACGGTGGCAGAGAAGACCTCGAAAAGGGAATCATCCGCGCCGTGGGAGAAGCGGAAAAACGCTTTACGGAGGATGCCCTTCGCATTCTGCGCGGCCTTCGTTTTTCGGCAACGCTCGGCTTTGAAATTGAGGAAAAGACCGCCGCCGCCATGCGAAGCTGTGCGCATCTTCTTTCCTTCGTCAGCGCGGAGCGCGTGCTTGTGGAATGGAGAAAGCTTCTTGGCGGCAAGGATGCGCGCCGCATTCTGTCGGAATTTTCCGAGGTGCTCGCGGTCGCGATCCCTGCTTTGAAGGAGATCCCGATGTGCGCCCTTCCGCCCTTGGAGGGCTTAAATGCCGAGGAGCGCTTCCTTCTCCTCTTCGCCTTGCCTCCCTCCGAGAGCGAGGTGGCACGCGAAAGCGTGACGGAGGGAGCTTTCATATCTTCTCACTCCCGCTTTGAGGCGTGCGCTTTGGCGCTTCGCTCCGATCGCGCATCCATTCGCCGTGGCGTGGATATCCTTTCGCATCTCTTCGATGCGGATAACGGCACGGACGAATGCCTGTTACATCTTCTTCACTATCTCGGAGAGGCGGGCGCACGCTCTGTTCTTTGCATACGGCGTTGCCTTTCGCCGCAAGCCCCCTCGCGTATGGGAGATTTGGATGCGCTGATAGAGAAGCATCCGTGCACACAGCTTTCGGATCTCGCAGCAGACGGTAAAGCGGTCGCTTCTCTCGGCTATCGCGGAAAGGCCATCGGTGAAGCCCTCTCGTTTCTTCTTTTTGAGGTGATGGGCGGTAGGGTGAAAAACGAGCGCGAAGCCCTTCTTTCTCACCTTTCTGTGAGAGAATAACGCTTGATTTTCATATACTGCTATCAGGGCGTTTTGCCTTTGAGGTGACAGTATGAGTATCATGCACTTTCGTGATGAAGGTCGAAATTATTCTCCTTCTTTGAAAGAAGAAAATTGCATTAAAATAAAAATATGTAAAGAAAACTTTGAAAATATAACGGTTTTTTCGTCCTCTGTTGGACATCAAGCGGTTTTGTTCTCGTGCGAGCGCCCATTCGTTTTTGTGAGATCTGCCCATCCGAACGCGGTGAATCTTATGGTGGCGGAGGGGTTGAGAGCAACGCGCCCTATATCGAAGCTCCCTCTGTATTTCGGATCGCTTTCGGGGGATTCGCTCCGTCTTGCGGCGGTGCGAAGCGCCGCGGCGGATGATCTTGTATGTATGCATATCCTTGCGTATCTTGCGAGCATCGGCCATGCGGAATACGGAAAGGATTATCGTTATCGCGGCGTTATTTATCGCGTGGAGTCTAACCTTTGGGTGAGCGGTGCGCGTACACGGATTTTTGAATAGAAAAAGAAAAGGAAATTTATTATGGCATACGATGCTTGCATGATGCGTGCCGTTCTCTCGGAGATCGAAGCGCAGTTTATAGATGCAAAGGTGGAGCGCGTGCTTCAGCCTCAGCAGGACGAATTGGATCTCGTTCTGCGCTCCAAGAGAGAAACGAAGCGGCTCGTCTTTAACGTCGGACCGAATGCGCCGCGCATGCAGCTTTCCGCGCAAAGTAAGGAAAATCCCTTGAAAGCACCGATGTTCTGCATGCAGATGCGCAAGCACCTCGGCGGTGCAAGGCTTCTTTCGGTGGAGCAGCCGGGCTTTGACCGTATAGCGAAGATCTATTTTTCCGCATACGACGAAATGGGATATCCGACGAGCCTTTGCCTGATCTGTGAGATCATGGGAAAGTATGCCAATCTGATTTTGGCGAACGGGGAGGGGAAGATCGTCACGGCCATGAAGCTGATCGACTTCTCCGCCTCCACCATTCGTCAGGTGCTTCCCGGTATGACCTACCGCCTGCCCGAAGGTCAAGGCAAGCTCTCTCCCCTCGAGGTCAGCAGAGAAGACTTCTTTTCTCGCCTTGTCGCCTTCCCGAAGGAGCGCACGGTGGAAAAGTTTATCACCCAAAGCTTTTCGGGAATTGCCACGCAGATCTCGCACGAGCTTTGCTTCCGTGCCGTGGGTGCGATCGATGCACCCGTTGAAAATGCAGATGCAGAAAAACTCTGGTCGGTTTTCTCCGATTGGCAGCAAAAACTGATAAAACATGAATATTTGCCAACTGTTGTTTACAATGATGCAGGAAAACCGTCGGATAATTCTTATATGGATATCTCCTACCTCGGTGCAAGCGCGAAAAAAAGCAGTTATCAAAATTTCTCGGAAATGTTTGATGCCTATTTTGCGGAGCGCGATCGGTTGGAGAAGATCCATCAGCGCGGCAGAGACGTTCTCACGCTGGTTCAGAATGCGATCAACCGAACCGAAAAGAAGATCGCCTTGCAAAAGGAGGCGCTTCTTGAAAGTGAGCGCGCGTCGGAATTTAAGCGCTACGGCGATCTGATCACGGCGAATATTTATAAAATGAAGCGCGGAGACGAAACGCTCGTCTGCATGGATTATTACGATGAAAATTGCCCCGAGGTGGAGATCCGTCTTGATACGAGGCTTTCTCCGGCGCAGAACGCCCAACGCATGTATAAGCATTACACGAAGCAGAAAAACGCCAAGGAAACGCTGACTGCGCTGATCGGCGAATGGGAAAGCGAGCTTCGCTATCTTGAAAGCGTCGAAGACTTTCTCTCCCGTGCCACTACCGAGGAGGATCTTCTCCAGATCCGCGATGAGTTGTATCACAGCGGCTATGCATCAAGGATGAAGGGCTATCAGCCGGGCAAGATTTCAAAGCAAAAGCCGCTTGAGTACGTAACCTCGTCGGGGTATCGTCTCTTGGTCGGAAGAAACAATGCGCAAAACGATTATCTCACCTTCAAGGTTGCCACCAAGGGAGACCTTTGGTTTCATGCCAAGGACATGCCCGGCTCGCACGCGATCCTTCTTTGCGACGGGGAAGAGCCGGATGCCAAGGATTATACGGAGGCCGCCGCCGTTGCCGCCTATCATTCGAGCGGAAGGGATGCGGATCTTTTGGCGGTGGACTATACACGCGTCAAAAACATCAAAAAGCCGCAAGGAGCAAAGAGCGGCTTCGTTATCTATAAAACGAATTACACCGCCTACGTGAAGCCTGCCGCCTCGCCGGAGGAAGCGAAAGGACGTTGATTTTTTTCATGGAAAAGGAAAGAGGAAAAAGAATGGTCGATCTGAACGAATTGCATCAGTATTTTATTCTTCAGCATCTCGGTGAGGGGGATGTCTGTGTGGATTTCACAATGGGAAACGGCGGAGACACGCTGTTTCTTTCCAAGACCGTCGGTCCGACGGGAAGGGTATACGCCTTTGATATCCAGCCCGAAGCGTTGGTATCCACCAAGGCGCATCTTGAGGCAAACGGTGCGCCCGAAAACTATCAGCTGATCTGCGCCTCGCATCATCTGCTTGCCGAGTACGTCAAGGAGCCCATCAAGGCGGGCATGTTCAATCTCGGTTATCTTCCCCGAAGCGGAAAGAAGCATATCACCACCATGCGCGAAACCACCATGCCCGCCGTCGAGGCGGCGATCGAGGCTCTCGCGCCCGACGGCATTCTTCTGATCGCGATTTATCCGGGGCACGAGGAGGGCGCCTTGGAGGGCGAAATGATCGAGGAGTATCTTTCCTCCATCAGTCGCTTTAAGCTTTGTTGCTCGAAATTCCGCATCATCAATTCCCCCACAGCACCCTATTTCTTCCTTGTGGAGAAAAAGTAATAAAAAACGGGAAATGTCGAAAAAGAACCAAGATCTTGATCGATTTTTCCCGTTTTTCTTTGTTTTGTTCCATCACGGTACAAAATTCAAAACAAAAAAGGAGAAAATCGAAGCGCCTTTTTTCGGTTTTCTCCTCGCTTTTTTATAAGTTAGAAATTGTGCCTGTCGTAGCCCCAATACTGAATTTCCTCGTATTTGACGTACGTGCCGTCCGTGGGGACGCCGAGGATATCCTTCATAATATCGCAGATGCGCGCCGTCAGATCGCCATAGGCGGCAGGGGTGGATTTTCCGAGGATCTTTACCTCGACGAAGGCAAGCGGAAGGGTTGTGTCGCCGTGGAAGGCCATATCGCATTCGCCTTGGAATTCAAGCATGAGATACGCCTCGGTCTTTCCGGGGAGCAGGGTGATGGCTTCGCCGAGCGCGCGCGTGAGCGCTTCCTTTTTTTCGGAGGTGATCACCTCGGTGGTGTGTGTCACGATCATTGGCATAATAATGAATCTCCTTTTATTCGTTGATGTAATCCATCAGATCCTTATAGGTGTAAAGCGATCCGAGGCAAACGAGCGGTCTTTTGTTTTTTCTTGCATCCGAAAGTGCCGCTTCATAGGCTTCCTTCAAGGAAGATGCGGGGGTTGCACCGATGCCGTTTCGCTCCAAAACCCTCGCGTATTCCTCGGCGTTCAGTGCGCGGGGATTGTAGGGCGTGAAGGTGAATGCATGCGCTCCCACGGTGGCAAGATCTTTTGCGATCGCCACGTAATCCTTGTCCTTCAGCACGCCCGTCAGCACGGTCAGCCTTTCCTCCCCGAAATAGTGGCGAAGGCTCTTCACGGCGGCGGCAATGCCTTGCGGATTGTGCGCTCCGTCGTAGAGGATCAGGGGATCTTCTTTCCTTAATATTTCAAAGCGGCCGGGCCAATATGCCTTTTTCATGCCGCGGCGCACGGCCTCGTCGGGAATTTCCATGCCCGCATCGCGAAGCCTTTCAATCGCGGAAAGCACCAAAGCCGCGTTTTCGGGCTGATAGAGCCCAAGAAGAGAAATTTCAATATCCGTAAAGTCACCGAAATCCAGCACCGTGCCCGTGAGGTCGCATTTTTTGATCCTCACCTTGGATTTGTCTATAACGGAATAGGGAGCGTGTCTTTCCTTCGCCTCGCCTTCGATCACGGCGGCAGGGCCTTTTTCGGTCACCGCAGAGAGCACGGGGCAGCCATCCTTAATAATGCCCGCCTTTTCGCCCGCGATCTTTTCCACGGTATCGCCGAGAAACGCCGTGTGATCCAGCGCAATGCCCGTGATCACCGAGAGGATCGCCGCATCGATCACGTTTGTGGAATCGAAGCGACCGCCCATGCCGACCTCAAGCACCACGACGTCACAGCCCTCTTCCAAAAAATAAAGGAAGCCGAGCGCGGAGATAAGCTCAAATTCCGTGGGCTTATCCGTCATGGCGTCAGCCACGGGGCGCACCCTTTCCACAAGGCGGCAGAGCGCCTCGTCGCCGATCGGGGTGTTGCCGATCGCAATTCTTTCATTAAAATAGCGCAGATACGGAGAGGTGAATCTTCCCACGCGAAGTCCGCTTTCGGTAAGCACCGAGGTCAGCATTTCGCAAAACGAGCCCTTGCCGTTCGTGCCGGTCACGTGAATGAATTTCAGCTCCTTTTGCGGATTTCTGAGCCCCTCGCAGAGTGTGCGTATGCGCGAAAGCCCGGGCTTGCAGAAAATGCCGTTCACGCTGTGAATATAATTTAATGCTGCATCGATTTTCATCGGTACGATCCTTTCGCTGTCAGAGCAGGGAAGAGTTTTTCGAAAAAGCGCGGAGCTGCTTTGCGATGGCCGCGTTTTTTCCGAGCAAATACAAAAGCGCGCCCTCAAGAACGGAAATGATCGCGTAATTGAGCAGTCGCCAGAGCATCAGAACGATAAAGGGCATTGCGTAATACTGCGCAAGACCGAAGGTCTTGATCACCACGGAGCCGATCAGATGCGCCGCCGAAACGGTGACCGCGATGCGCATCGGTCGCGGCCACGCCTTGGGAATGATCCGAGGGATAAGACCGCCGAGAAGTCCGATTGCCGCCGCTCCGAGCGTAATGATCGGATTGATCGCGTAGCCGACCATCAGGCAGCCGAGCAGATCCGCAAGAATGCCGACGGTCATGCCCGCAATGGGGCCTACGTGCATCGCGGCAAGCAGGATTGGCAGATTTTCAAAGCTGAAGCGTATCATACTGTCACCGCCGCCGGGAAAGGCGAGATACTTGCCGCAAAGAATGCTCAGCGCCGCAAGGAGCGAGAGAAGAACGATCACCCGCACGTCCTTATAAGGCGAGGGGGATCTTTTATGATTTTTCTTGTTTTCAGACATAAAAATACCTCCGTCATACAGAATTTCACATCTCTATATACGGAGGAAGAGTGTTGCTTTTTTGCTTCTCCGAACAGTGGGATGCGGACACCGAATCGCAAGAGCCGAGGCTCTATTCGTCCGCGCGGCAACTCCCCGTCCGCGCGGCACTGTAAACGCACAGTGTCCTACTCTGTTGTGATACATGTAGTATAGCACACCTTTTTCCCGATTGCAAGTGCTACGGATAAAAAAACGAAAAAATATATATATGAATTAAGGAAAGGAATGGCGGAAAATAAAGCCTCGCTCTTGACAAGGGGCGTGGAATTTGGTATACTTTTTGTAGAAAAAACGGAATGAGGAAAACAATGAAACAAATTCTGAACCAAACCTTTGACGAAGAGCGCGCGCTCTACGCCATCCGCGATGCCGCAGTGGAGAATTGCCGCTTTATCGGCCCTACGGACGGAGAGTCTGCCTTCAAGGAGGCCGCGGATATCGCGGTGAAGGAATGCGATTTTCATCTTCGCTACCCCTTCTGGCATACCGCGCGAGCGCAGATCACCTCTATACGGATGCACGAAACCTGCCGCGCGCCGCTTTGGTATGCGGAGGATATATTGATCGAGAAATCGGTTCTGCATGGCCCGAAGGCTCTGCGCGAATGCGCGAATATTTCGCTTCGCTCCTCGGATATATCCAGTGTGGAATTCGGATGGTTTTGCCGTGATATCACGGTGGAGGATTCCTCCCTTTCGGGAGAATATCTTTTCCTTCACGCAAAAAATCTCACGCTTCGGAACGTATCCTTGAAGGGAAAATATTCCTTCCAGTATTGCGAGAATATAGAGATCTACGATTCCGTTCTTGATACGAAGGATGCGTTCTGGGAGAGTAAGAACGTCACGGTTTATAACAGCACCGTCAGCGGAGAATATCTTGCATGGTATGCGAAGGGGATCCGCTTTGTGAACTGCAGGATCGCTGGCACGCAGCCGCTTTGCTATGCGCGCGGCGTCGCGCTTGAAGACTGCACGATGGAGGGGTGCGACCTTTCGTTTGAATATTCGGAGGTTGCCTGCAACGTCAAAGGAAAAATCGATAGCGTGAAAAATCCCTTGGAGGGCAGCACCGTGATCGCGGATGAGATCGGCGAGATCATTCTTGATGAAAATCGCAAGGATGGCGGAAATGTAAGAATTGCGCTGAGAACAAATGAAAAGTGATTCAAAAAGGAAATGTTTATTTACATAAATGTGTTATTAGCACTTTTTAGAAAAAGGAGGCAACTATGATTGCAGCAACGATTATAATTCTTGTCTTGCTTTTTTTCTTCCTTGGAGCATCCTATTACGCATTTTTTCGAACCTTCGGGAAGACGAAGCAAATGAGCAATTCCGATCCTCTTTCCTTCATCCGAGACGTACCCGGTTCTGCGGATCACGAGGGGCATAAAAAACGGATCGAGGCAGCATCTGCCGTTGCGTATGAGCGCGTTTTTGTTCGAACGAGTGACGGCTTGCGCTTGAGTGCCCGCTACTATAAAGGAAAAGATGGCGCACCCGTCGTTATCTTTTTCCATGGTTATCGAAGCAATTCTCTCCATGACGGATGCGGTCTGCAGGCAGTTGCACTTGCGCGTGAGTATCATATTCTTATGTGCGACCAGCGAGCGCACGGCTATAGCCGAGGTCGTTGCTTGACCTTTGGGATCAAGGAGAGGCTGGATGCCAAGCTGTGGGCAGAGTATGCCGCAAAGCGTTTTCCCGGAACGCCCATCTTTCTTTCGGGAATTTCAATGGGGGCATCCACGGTATTGATGGCGGCATCCCTTCCGTTGCCGAATGAGGTTGTCGGCGTGCTTGCTGATTGTCCGTATTCATCTCCGAAAGAGATCATATCCAAGGTTTGCGATGAGATGGGGCTTCCCTCAAAATTCGTATACCCTCTCATTCGATTCGGTGCGCTTCTTTACGGTGGCTTTGATCCGAATGAAACGGATGCGGTTCGCTCGGTGCGCATGAAAACGCCGCCGCTTCTGATTATTCATGGGACAGAGGACGGTTTTGTTCCCGCAGAAATGTCAAAGAAGATTGATGCCGCTGCCTTGGGAGAGCATAGACTTGTGCTCGTTGATGGTGCAGATCACGGAAAAAGCTTCACGGTCGCACCCGAGCTTTACGTAAAGACGATGAACGATTTCTTTGATGAATGCTTGAAAAAACGTCCCGTAGTATCCTCGTCCCCGAAAACAGGGATCCTTCAAAAAGGCGCACCCTTTGTATTTCATTCAAATCGTTTTATAAGAAAATAGGCTTTGCGCACGTGTAAAAACGGAGGAGATGAATGCCTCCGTTTTTATTCGTTTTTACCTAAATGCGCCGTCTTGCCTGTTGTTTTATTTTTGGTACTTGCACGTTTTTTGCAGAGCTTTTTTTGGGAGGAGGATTCTAAAGTTCGAGAATTTTTTGATTTCAATCTTGACAAATCCTTCGTTTTATGCTAAAATACCAATGTTGTGAATATAGGGGTATCGCCTAGTGGTCAGGGCAGAGGACTTTGACTCCTCCATCGTTGGTTCGAATCCAGCTACCCCTGCCAACAAAAACAGAACATTTGTCTACCGACAAATGTTCTGTTTTTGTTTATCCAAGCCGCAGGCTTGGTATAGACGCTCGCAGGCTCGCTATTCCGTCGCTTTGCTCCTTACATCACCGCGCGATGCGTGGTGTATATCATCAAGGGCGGCGAGCCGCCCTTGTATCTCATCACGCGTCAGCGTGCATCCCCCTGCGGCTTGATGAGATACAATGCTTCGCATTGATGATATACCGCAACAAGTTGCGGATGATATACAAGGCTACGCCTTGATTTGTTTGCGAAAATGTGATATAACAATCTCCTCGATAAATAAGAATTTAGAGAACTGATAGTTTTCAACGCAGCGTAGGTTGTTTTATTGATGTCTTCGTGTTATAATGTATCCATAAAGGAGGTGTTCTCAATGGATACTTACGTAACAGGTTTAACGATTAAAAATTTACGGGAGAAAAAAGGACTTACGCAAACAGAACTTGCAGACATGCTCGGTGTGAGTAGCAAAGCGGTATCTAAATGGGAAACCGCAAGGGGGCTTCCCGATATAAGCTTAATTGAACCACTTGCTAACACACTTTCGGTTTCAGTGATGGAACTGATGACAGGCAATACCGTTATAAATAAGAACATTTCGTCTAATATTTTGCGATCAAAGTTTTATGTTTGCCCTGTTTGTCATAATATCATTAGAACTGTAGGCGATGCGGTTATAAGCTGCCATGGAATTACTCTGCCATCACTCGAAGCAGATGAAGCTGACGAGAACCACCAAATAACTATAGAAAAAGT
>JAZQTA010000016.1:0-25611 GCA_045630385.1 Eubacteriales bacterium
AAAACTGACCAAGCGAGGCTTAGTCAGTCTTTCCGATTACTACCTAAAGGTAGCACGTATTTAATTTTGAATTGAACCGCCGTATGCCGAACGGCACGTACGGTGGTGTGAGAGGTGGATTAAATTTCACCTACTCGATTAAAACGTTTTAAAACCTCGTTTTTTCTCTTGACAAAGAGCGCACAATCTGTCATAATGAAAATGCGGAAAAAGGATTTTTTATACCGCAAGAATTTTTTTGACTTTTCCGAGAACGAAAGGAAGCTTTTTATGAAACGATTCTTAACCGACAGCTATGCAAAATGGGGAAAAGCACCCGTCCGCCTCTCGGGTGTATATGAAAACGCGCCCGAGATGGCAGAAAAGGTGCTTTCCGAGCTGAAGACTGCCGAGGGCGGTGCGCCCGTGGTATTCTTGCCCGCATCGGACGGAGCGAGAGCACTCGTGCAAAAGACCTTCGGTGACGTATATAAAACGGATACAAACGAGGGCTTTGTTCTCGATATCAAGGCGGAAAAAATCACCGTTTATGCGGATACGCTTCTCGGCAAGACCTCGGCGGCGTACAGCCTGCTTGCGCACAGCGCGGAGGGACTGACGGAGGGCGTGATCTACAGCCGCCCCTGCGTGGAGCACCGCTCCATTCGCTTTTATCTGCCCGCAAGAGAAGAATTCCCCTTCTTCAAGCGCTTTATGGATCTGCTCTGTGCTCTCGGCTATAACGCCGTGATCCTTGAGATCGGCGCGGCGATGGAGCTTGATCGCCATCCCGAAATGAACGACTATTGGCTGAAATATTCCGCCTCGATGAACGCCGTGAGAAACAAGCGTTACCTCGCATCCTCCTTGAATCCCGATATGCGAAACTCCACCCACACCTTCAATGCAAACGGTGAGGTGCTTTCCAAGAAAGAGGTCAGAGAGCTTGTGGACTACGGGCATTCTCTCGGCCTCGAAATGATCCCCGAGATCCCCTCGCTCTCGCATAGCGAGCATATCCTCGGATGTTATCCCGAACTTGCGGAAAACGCCGCCGACGAAGCGCCCACCTGCGCTTGCCCCTTGAACGAAAAGCTCTATCCGATCGTCTTCGATCTTTATGATGAGGCCATCGAGGTTTTTGATGCAAAAACCGTACACATGGCGCACGACGAGTGGTGGGTTTATTGCGTTTGTGATAAGTGCAAGGACAAAGATCCCGGCGAGCTTTTTGCATATAATGTAAACAAATGTTATAATTATCTCAAATCAAAGGGCGTGAAGGGCGCCATTTGGGGTGACTCCTTGGTTGGGATTCAGGATCGCGTAACGGGCGAGGTGCACGGCGCGTATCATAAGCCAGCTTACACGCGCAAGACCGATAAGCGCTTTGAGCTGATGGGCAAAATGCTCCCGATGTATAGGCATGAATGGACGCCCGATATGTCAAAGCCCTGGCCTGCGGATGCGATCGACTGCACGATGAAGGACAGAAGAAAGTCCTTCGCCCTCGTCGATCCCGAGGACCGCATCTGGAACTGGTATTATGCGGGCAATCCCGAGATCAAGGATCCCTTCCTCGCGGGAGGAAAATACGCCGTGTACGGCAACTATCAGCCGATCAACACGCTTTGCTGGAACGAGCGCGTGGCGGCGGGCATCAAGGGCTTCTCGATCTCCAACTGGGTTGAGAGCACCGAGAAGGAAACCATGCGATGGGGTGCTATGAGCGCGGTCGCCTTCGGCGCGATCCAGGCCTTTGACCCCACCTATACGGACGAAGCCTTCCGCGAAAATCTTTTCCTTGCGTCGGATCGTCTTTATGCGCTTTGGAACAGAGAAACGCTTTCCGCGCCGCACGTGGAGATCAAGCACAACTTCACGGGCAAGCCCTTTGATAATGAGGATGCCGAGCCCGCAGGCGAGCGCACCCTTCTCGGCTGGTATCATCTTGTATATGAAAACGGAGAAAGTGAGCGCTTTGAGGTGCACACCGATTATAACGTAGGTATTTCGGCAGAGATCGGCGAAAGAGAGGAAAGCCTGACCTCCTATCATTACGCCAAGGGTGTGAATAAGCATATTGCACGCACCTTCGGCGCGGCGCGCCTCTCGGAGGAGAACGGCGAGAGCGTTTATACGGTTGCATTCCCGGCGAAGCACCCCGTGAAGGAGGTTTTCTACGAGCCGTACAAAAACGCGTTTTCTCTTTCGGTCAAGCACATTTCTATCCAAAAATAAATTCAAATTTATACCTTCCGTAAGGAGACTGTCAATATGGAAAAAATCCAAAATATGGGCAAGAAAATTATGGAGGACGTCAGCGCCCGCTATAAGAAGGGCGAGCATCCTCGCCTTGTCCTCACCGCCGCCGATTTTGAAAGGTTCAAGAAGAACCGCGAGGTCGGTGACTATAAGATCATGCTTGATAACGTGATGGCAAACGCGGATCTCTTTTTGACCTTGCCGCTGCCCGAGTACGTGATTCCGGACGGCATCCGCCTTCTCGGCACGTCGCACCGCGTGGAGAACCGTCTGAAGCATCTCGGAATGGCATATAGGCTCACGGGCGAGAAAAAGTACGCGGATCACGCCACGCGGATCATTGAAGCGGTGGCCGAATTTCCCGATTTCAACCCCAGCCACTTTCTTGACTGTGCCACTATGTGCAACGGTCTTGCCTATGCGTACGACTGGATGTACGAGGCGCTGGATGAAAAAACGAAGACGCTTATCCGTCACACGCTCTTTGAAAAGGGCTTCAAGCGCATCATGGAGGAATACACCAACGCGCCCGAGCACAAGGATTGCGTAAAGCCCAACCGCGGCTACCGCTGGTATCAGGATAAGCCGGGTGATAACTGGAAGTTTATCTGTAACGGCTCGATGACGCTTGCCGTTCTCGCGATCTTCGATGACGAGGAATGCGATATGTATGAGCCGATCCTCTCTTGCGGCTTTGAGGATTCCTATCTTGCCGTCAGAGATTTCTATCATCCCGTGGACGGCTCGTATTCCGAGGGCCTCGGATATTGGTCCTACGGTACGGGATATCTTTCCCAGCAGGTCGGCGCATATCTTTCCGCCGCAGGCACGGAATACGGTATGACCGACTGGATCGGCTTGAAAAAATCGCCCTACGCCGCCCTTTCGCTTTCCTCTCCCGATCTCATTGCCTTCAACTTCGGTGATGCGGGCGCGGCTCCGATCGATACGGTTCTTTTCCCTTGGTATCAGAAGATGTTCGGGGATGCGGGGCTTGCCGAGATCCGCAACAAAAAGATCCGCGCCAACGCTCCCGGCGGTATGTGGTGGGAGCATAAGGATGCAAGCAGACGCGGCGCAAGCATCACGGATCTGATGTGGTACGAGGAAAGAGAGCCCGAGGCGCCTTCCGAAATGCCGCTCTCCTTCGGCCGTGTCGGCTGTGATAACGCCTCCTTCCGCACGAGCGTGGAAAAGGACGCCTTCTATGCCGCCGTGCATTTCGCGAAAAACAATGCCTACCACGGCCATAACGATATGGGTACCTTCGTAATGAATATCGGTGATAAGCGCTTCTTCGTGGATCTCGGCTCGGATAACTATAACTTAAAGCCCTATCGCGATGCCTACCGCTTCCGCGCGGAGGGACACAACACGATCGTGATAAATCCCGAAACGGGAAAGGATAACGAAATGCAGGCCGCCTGCACCACGGCGCGCTTTTCCGATGGGGAAGAGAGCCTTGCGATCGCGGATATGTCTGCGGCGTTTCCCGAAAAGCGTGTGCTCCGCGGCATGAAAATGCTCCGCGCGAGCGGCAGTGTCATTCTGCAGGATGAGATCGAGTGCACCGCAGAGGATACCGTGCGCTGGTCGGCGCATACCCCCGCGGCGGTTCGCCTCTATGAGAGCGGCAAGGCAGCCGTTCTGGATATCGACGGAACGAAAATGTACGTATCTCTTCTGACGGACGGATATTTCACCGTCCGCGCCGCCGCACCCGACGAATATTCTCCGATCCCGGGTCCCGCACCGGGTGCTTCGCGCGAGGAGCTTCAGCCGCAGGCGGAGAATCCCGGTGTGCAGAAGCTTGAGCTTCATCTCTCGGGCAAGGGGGCGCACCGCGTTGCCGTTTGGTTCTATCCCTTGACGGACGGAAGAGAGTACCCTGCCGAAAAGCCTGTCGTTAAACCTCTCTCCGTATGGTGACGGCGGTATAAATTCCGAAATACATCGTTAAACCATCGACTCGGTCAAATCGCCGTAGTCGTCTACGGCTTCATTTCCCTCGCTCGGTTTGCCTTGTCTTTCAAAATTTCTCCTCGCCGTCATACGGCGGCGAATCATCGATCAGCCTCCCTCCGGGAGGGAGGTGTCATTTGCGTAGCGAATGACGGAAGGAGCATGCGCCGCTTTGGTAAGCCGCCCCCATGCTTCGCTATGGTAAAAACTCACAAAAAGCATTGATATATCTGACAAAAACGCCGCTTTTCTATTTACAAGAGAAGCGGCGTGTGCTATAGTGATTTAAAAGACTTTAAAATAATATTTTCTTATAAAGGAGAAAGTAAAATGGAAGTTATCGGGAAAAATATAGGCGCAAAAATTTTAAAAGACGTCAGCGCTCGCTGGAAAAAGGGTGAGCACCCCCGCCTTGCCCTGACCGCGTCCGATTTTGAAAGATTTAAGAAAAACCGTGAGATCGGTGACTATAAGATCATGATCGACGCCGTGATCAAGAAAGCGGATGAGCTTTTGGAAGAGCCGCTTTGCGAATATAAGATTCCGGACGGTGTGCGGCTTCTCATTATGTCGCACAAGGTGGAAAATCTGACCAAGCATCTCACGATGGCCTACCGCATCACGGGCGAGAAGAAGTATGCCGATCGCGTG
Organism: Eubacteriales bacterium; assembly: GCA_045630385.1. Lineage (GTDB taxonomy): Bacteria > Bacillota > Clostridia > Oscillospirales > CAG-272 > UBA1740. Next base: position 4,858 of record JAZQTA010000016.1, read on the forward strand.
ATCGCCGAGATCAAGGCCGCTTGCGAGTTCCCGGATTTTCATCCCCGTCATTTTCTTGACTGCGCGGTGCTTTGCAACGCCTTTGCTTACGCCTATGACCGTCTTTACGACGTGCTCGACGAGCAAACCAAGACCTTGATGCGCCACACCCTTTTTGAAAAGGGCTTCAAGCGCGTGATGGAGGAGTATACGAACGCGCCCATCCACGCGGATTGCATTGAGCCGGAGCGCGGCTATCGCTGGTATCAGGATAAGCCGGGCGGTAACTGGAAGTTTATCTGCAACGGCTCGCTTTCCATCGCCGTCCTCGCTGTTTTTGACGATGAGGAATGCGATATGTATGAGCCTATCCTCACGCACGCCTTTGAGGATTCTTATCTTGCCGTCAGAGATTTCTATCATCCCGTGGACGGCTCGTATTCCGAGGGCCTCGGCTATTGGTCGTACGGTACGGGTTACCTCACCCAGCACGTGGACGCGCTTCTTTCTTGCGCGGGCACGGATTACGGCATGACCGACTGGATCGGCTTGAAAAAATCGCCCTATGCCGCCCTTTCGCTTTCCTCTCCCAATCTCATTTCCTTTAACTTTGGTGACGGCGGCGCGGCAAAGATCAGCACCGTGCTTTTCCCTTGGTATCAGAAGATCTTCGGTGATGCGGGGCTTGCCGAGGTGCGCAACAGAGAGATCCGTGCCGGCGGAGGCGGTCTCGGAGATCTGACCTGGTACGTGGATCGCGAGATCGAATCTCTTGGCGAAATGCCGCTTGCCTTCGGCGGTGTCGGCTGTGACAACGCATCCTTCCGTACCGACGTTTCCGAAAACGCCTTCTACGCCGCGATCCATCTCGCGAAGAACAACGCTTACCACGGCCATAACGATATGGGAACGTTCGTGATGAACATCGGAGATAAGCGCTTCTTCTCCGATCTCGGCGCGGATAACTATAACTTAAAGCCCTATCGCGATGCCTACCGCTTCCGCGCGGAGGGACACAATACGATCGTGATAAATCCCGAAACGGGTAAGGATAACGAATGGAACGCGCCCTGCACCACGGCGCGCTTTGCCGATGGAGAGGAGAGCTATGCGATCGGTGATATGTCGGCCGCATTCCCCGGCAAGCGTGTAATACGCGGCATGAAGATGCGCCGTGCGGACGGTAGCGTGATCTTGCAGGATGAGATCGAGTGCACCGCAGAGGATACCGTACGCTTTTCGGCGCATACGCCTGCCTTCATCCGCCTTGCCGAAAACGGCAAGGCCGCCGTTCTTGATATTGGCGGCACGAAGATGTACGTTGCCCTTCTTGCGGACGGTGTGTTTGACGTGCGCGCCGCCGCCCCCGACAAATATTCGCCGATCCCCGGCGCCGCGCCCACCGCTTCGTCCGATATCCCGAAGCCCCAGGCGGTAAACGAGGGCTTCCAGAAGCTCGAGGTGCATCTTAAGGGCAAGGATGCGTATCGCATCGCCGTTTGGTTCTATCCTTTAACGGATGGAAGAGAGATTCCTGCCGAAAAGCCGGCCGTCAAGCCTCTCGCTATTTGGTAATCACGCTTGCAAAGCAAGCCTATCACGAATGTAAAGCATTCTATAGCACGGAGGCATAGCCTCCTAAAACGAAAGGAAAACTTATGCAATCTATCGGATCGAAAATTTTAGAGGCCGCAAAAGCGGCAAATAAAAGCCATCCTCGCATCATTCTGACCGCCGAGGACTTTGCGCGCTTGCGCGAGAATAAGGATAAGGGCTTGACCAAATGCCTTGTCGATGCCGTGCTCAAGCAGGCGGATTCCATCCTTGACCAGCCGCCCCGCATCTACGAGATCCCGGACGGCGTTCGCCTCTTGCACACGAGCCGTGCCATCGAATATCGCGTGATGTATCTTTCCTATGCCTATCAGATCACGGGCGAGGAAAAATATGCCGCCCGTGCGGCGAAGGAAATAGAGGCGGCATGCGCCTTCCCGGATTTCCATCCGCGCCATTTCCTTGACTGTGCGGAGCTTTGCATCGCGTTGGCCTTCGCGTACGATTGGCTGTATGACTATCTTTCGGAGGAGCTGAAGGCCTCCATTCGCGAAAATCTCATTCATAAGGGCTTTGAGCGCGTGATGGAGGAATACACGAACGCGCCCGAGCATAAGGATTGCCTCGATCCCCAGCGCGGCTACCGTTGGTATCAGGATAAGCCGGGCGATAACTGGAAAATGGTCTGCAACGGCAGTCTAACGCTTGCCGTGCTCGCGATCTTCGATGAGATCGAGTGCGAGCTATGCGAGCCGATCTTAACGCATGCCTTTGAGGATACCTACGAGGCCGTGCGCACCTTCTACGATGCCGAGGACGGCACGTATTCCGAGGGACCCGGGTATTGGGAATATGCAACCGTCTTCCTTGGCTATTATTCCAAGGGACTCATTACCGTCACAGGCTCGGATTTCGGTCTGGTGGATGCGCCCGGCGTTCGTCTTTCTCCGTATTCCATCCTTTCCTTGGCCTCTCCCGATAAGGTTTCCTTTAACTTCGGAGATGCGGGCACAGGCTCGGTCACGTGTCCTGTGTTCAATTGGTGCGCCGAGCGCTTTGGCGATCTCGCGCTGTATAGCGTGCGCCGCCCCGACATCGAAAACGGGCACGCGAATTACGATGACGTGCTGTTCTTCCGCGACGTCGAAAGCATGCCGCTTTCCACCTTGCCGCTCGCGCTCGGTCGCAATGGCGGTGATAACGCGGCCTTCCGCACGGACGTTGGAGAGGGAGCGTTCTATGCCGCGATCCACCTTGCGAAGAACAACGCCTACCACGGCCATAACGATATGGGCACGTTCATAATGAATATCGGAAGTAAGCGCTTCTTCGTTGACCTTGGTGCGGATAACTATAATTTAAGACCTTACCGCGATGCTTACCGCTTCCGCGCGGAGGGACACAATACGATCGTGATAAATCCCGAAACGGGCAAGGATAACGAAATGAAGGCAAATTGCTTTATTTCCCGCTTCTCGGATGGGGAAGAAAGCTTTGCGATCGGTGATATGTCCGAGGCATTTCCCGGAAAGCGCGTAATGCGCGGCATGAAGATGTGCCGTGCGGACGGTAGCGTGATCTTGCAGGATGAGATCGAGTGCGCCGCAGAGGATACCGTGCGCTGGTCTGCGCATACCCCCGCATCCGTCATTTTCCGCGATCAGGGCAAAACCGCGATCTTGGATATGGACGGAACGAAAATGTGCGTAAGACTTTTGAGCGACGGATATTTCACGGTTCGTGCCGCCGCGCCCGACGAATATTCGCCAATCCCCGCTCCCGCCGAGCATGCGGACGGATTGCATCCCCAGGCGAAAAACGAAGGCAAACAGAAGCTTTTGGTCAATCTTTCGGGTGCGGAGAAGCACACCGTTGCCGTATGGTTCTACCCCTTGACGGACGGAAGAGAGCTTCCTGCCGAAAATCCCAATGTAAAACCGCTTGCAGAGTGGTAAGACAAAGGAGCTTTTTATGCAATCCATCGGAAGAAAAATACTGGATGCCGCAAAGGCAAAAAACGCGGGACATCCGCGCCTTATGGTAACCAAAGAGGATTTTGCGCGTCTGCGCGAAAACCGCGATAAGGGCATCTATAAAAAGCTTGCCGAATGTGCGATCTCCAAAGCGGAGAAGATCATGGTCGCGCCGCCCGAGCATTTCAGAATTCCGGACGGTATCCGCCTGCTTTTCGTTGCGCAGGAGGTGCAGCACCGCGTGATCTATCTTTCCTTCGCTTACCATATCACGGGCGAAGAAAAATATGCCGCGCGCGCCGTAGAGGAGATCCGCGCGGCGGCCGCCTTCCCCGATTTCAATCCGCGCCATTTTCTGGATTGCTCGGAGATGACGCTTGCGTTCGCGCTTTGCTACGATTGGCTGTATGATTATCTTTGCGAGGAGGATAAAAGGCTGATCCTCGATACGGTCAGGGATAAAAGCTTTTTTGCGATCAAGGAAGAGTTTGACGACGTAAAGGAGCATAAAAACGCAACGCTTTCTCTGCGCGGCTATCGCTGGTTTCAGGATAAGCCGGGTGACAACTGGAAAATGGTCTGCGACGGATCGTTCGTTGCCTGCGCTCTTGCTGTGTACGACGTATTGGACGAGGAATTTTGCGAAACGATCCTGACAAACTGCTTCGAGGACACCTATCAGGCGGTCAGAGATTTCTATAACGCCGAGGACGGAACCTATTCCGAGGGGGTCAATTATTGGGTGTACGCCACGCGCTTTTTGTCCTTCTTCTCCTCTTCGCTTATGACGGCGGCAGGCTCGGATTTCGGCCTGACCGACTATATCGGCGTTGCGCGCTCGCCCTATTGGCTGTTTGCGCTGTCCTCGCCCGATTATATGTGCTTCAATTTCGGTGATGCGCATTCCATACGTATCACGAGCCCGATCTTTTCATGGATCGCCGAGCGCTATAACGATCCCGCTCTGTACGCTATCCGCCGTAAGGATATTGAAAACGGCGGCGCGGACTATATGGATCTGATCTTTTTCCGTGACGTGCCGTACGTCGCTCCCTCGAAAATTCCGCTTGCCTTTGGGCGTGCGGACGGTGATAATGCAAGCTTCCGCTCCGATACGTCGGAGAATGCTTTATACGGCGCGATCCATTTTGCAAGGAACAACGTGTATCACGGACACTGCGATATGGGAACCTTTGTTGTCAATATTGGGGATAAACGCTTCTTTGTAGACCTTGGTGCGGATAATTATAATCTCGCACCGGGATATAGAAAGTGTTATCGCTTCCGTGCCGAGGGGCATAATACCGTGATCTTCAATCCCACTCCCGACACCGATCAGGCGTACGTTGCCGATTGCCGTATCGACCGCTTCTCGGATGGGGAAGAGAGCTTCGCCATTGCCGATATGTCTGCGGCTTACCCCGGAAAATGCGCCGTGCGCGGCATGATGCTCGACCGAAAGGACGGCTCTCTTCTTTTGCAGGACGAGATCTCTTGTGAAAAAGAGGATCTCGTTCGCTGGTCGGCGCATACCCCTGCCGCGGTTCGCCTTTATGAAAGCGGCAAGGCCGCCCTGCTTGATATCGACGGTGTGAAAATGTACGCCGTCCTTCTTGCGGACGGTGTGTTTGATCTGCGCGCCGGCGTTGCGGACGAAAATTCGCCCACGGTCTACAACCCGAATGCAACCGAAAAAACGCCGCCCGAAAACAGAGGTCAAGCGTTAAACAACGGAATACAGAAGCTTGTCGTCAATCTTTCGGGCAAATCGTACTACCGCATCGCCGTTCGCTTCTATCCCTTGACCGATGGAAGAGAAATGCCGAAGGAGAGGCCCGCGGTCAAGCCTTTGGCCGTTTGGTGATGGAAAGGAAAAATATGGAAACGATAGGAAGTAAAATTTTAGCCGCCGCAAGGGCGAAGAATGCAAGCCATCCTCGCGTGATCATGACCGCACAGGACTTTGCCTTTCTGCGCGAAAACCGTGATAACGGAGTTTATAAATTGCTTGTGGATCACATGATTTCGGAGGCGGATAAGGCGATGGATGCGCCGCTTTCCGAGTACGTGATCCCGGACGGCGTTCGTCTTTTGGCAACCTCGCGCCGCGTAGAGGAGCGTATTCTGCACTGTGCCTTCGCCTATCATATCACGGGCGAGAAAAAATACGCCGCCCGTGCCGTAAGAGAGATGGAGGCCGCCGCCGCATTTCCCGATTTTCATCCGCGCCATTTTCTGGACTGCGCGGAGCTTGTGTTTGCCTTCGGCCTCTGCTTTGATTGGCTGTACGATTATTTGACGGCCGAGCAAAAGCAGCTGATCATCGACCGTATCATTGATAAGGGCTTCTTTGCCATACTCGAGGAATACGAGGATGCCCCCGAGCATAAAAACGTACTTGATTCGTATCATGGCTATAAGTGGTATAAGGATAAGCCGGGCGATAACTGGAAAATGGTCTGCAACGGCTCGTTCGGTGCCGCCATCATGGCGATCTATGACGAGATCGAATACGAAAAGCTTGATTTTATCCTCACCTGCGGCTTTGAGGATACCTACGAGGCCGTGAGAAAATTCTACGCCGAGGATGACGGTACGTATTCCGAGGGCGTTGCCTATTGGTCGTACGCCACGCGCTTCCTCGCCTTCTATTCAAAGGCTCTTATCACCGCAACGGGAAGCGACTTCGGGCTCACCGATTGGGACGGCGTGCGCCGCTCGCCCTATTTCCTGTTTGCCTTGTCCTCGCCCGATTTCATCGGCTTTAACTTCGGCGATGCGGGCGCGGCATCCGTGACGAGCCCTCTGCTTTCATGGTGCGCCGGCCGCTATAACGATCCCGCGCTTTACAGCGTTCGTAAAAAGGACATTCTGGAAGGCAGGATCAACTATATCGACGCGCTTTATTTCCGCGATGCGGAGGAGCTTCCCCTCACGGGCATACCGCTTGCCTTTGGTAAGGTGGGGGCAGATAACGCCACCTTCCGCACCGATACAACGAAGGATGCTGTCTATGCCGCGATCCACTTTGCGAAGAACCATGCCTACCATGGACACAACGATATGGGAACTTTTGTTGTCAATATCGGGGATAAACGCTTCTTTAGTGACCTTGGACAGGATAACTATAACTTCAAGCCGCATTATAACTGTTGCTACCGCTACCGTGCCGAGGGGCACAACGTGGTCGTCTTCAACCATGAGAAGGGAGAGGATCAGGAGCACACGGCGAATTGCAGGATTCACCGCTTCTCGGATGGGGAAGAGAGCTTTGCCATTGCCGACACCTCCGAGGCGTATCCCGAAAGAGAGGTCGTGCGCGGCATGAAGCTTTACCGCAAGGACGGAAGCGTTCTCGTGCAGGACGAAATAAAATGCAAGGGAGAGGATAGCGTTCGCTGGTCGGCGCATACCTCGGCCTTCGCAAAAATTACAGAAAGCGGCAAAGCGGCCATTCTTGAAATTCAGGGCGTAAAAATGTACGTTGCGCTTTTGACGGACGGCGTATTTGAGCTTCGCCCCTCTTCGGCGGACGAGTTTTCGCCCGTGGTCGAGCCTGCCGCCAATTCCTCCTCCTCGGTTCTTAAGGGACAGGCGGAAAATCCGGGCTGCAAGCTCGTCGTGGCGCTGAAGGGAAAAACGGCATATCGCATCGCCGTTTGGATGCTTCCTTTGACGGATGGGCGCGAGATCCCCGCAGAGAAGCCTTCATTGAAGCCGCTTTCGGTTTGGTAAGAAAAGGAGAAGTGGTATGCAATCCATCGGATCGAAAATTTTAGAGGCCGCAAGGGCTAAAAATCCAAATAAAAATCATCCTCGTATCATTATGACCGAGGCGGACTTTGTCCGCTTGCGCGAAAACCGCGAGCTCGGCGCGTATAAGCCGATGCTCGATAAGATCATGGCGAGTGCCGAGAAGCTTCTGAGTGCACCCGTCAGCGAATACGTGATACCGGATGGCGTGCGCCTGCTCGTCACCTCGCGCAGAGTGCAGGAAAGACTAATGACGCTTTCCTTCGCATATCGCTTAACCGATGACGAAAAATACCTCGCCCGCGCCGTAAAGGAGATCGAGGCGGCATGTGCCTTCCCCGATTTCCATCCGCGCCACTTCCTTGACTGCGCGGAGCTCTGCCTCGCCTTTGCCTGCGCATACGATTGGCTCTACGACGATCTTTCCGAGGAGCTGAAGGAAACGATGCGCACGCGCCTCATCGAAAAGGGCTTCTATGCGGTCATGGAGGAATATAACAACGAGCCCGAGCATAAAAACGTCATTGATACCAGGCGCGGCTACCGCTGGTATCAGGATAAGCCGGGTGATAACTGGAAGATGGTCTGCAACGGAAGCCTTTCGGTTGCCGTGCTTGCGATCTTCGATGAGATCGAATGCGATCTTTGCGAAACCATTCTCACCTGCGCCTATGACGATACGTATCAGGCGGTCAGAGATTTTTACGATGCCGTGGACGGCACGTATTCCGAGGGCGTGAATTATTGGTCGTACGCCACGCGCTTCCTCGCCTTCTATTCCTCCGCGCTTGAAACGGCGGCAGGCTCGGATTTCGGGCTCACCGATTATATCGGCGTTGCGCGCTCTCCGTATTTCCTTCTTTCGCTCTCCTCGCCCGATCGCGTGGGCTTCAACTTCGGCGATGCCGTTGCCTCCCGCATCACGAACCCCATCTTCTCCTGGTGTGCGTATAAATACAACGATCCCGCGCTGTACGCCGTGCGCCGTGAGGATATCATGGCAGGGAATGCGGTATGCGTTGACGTGCTCTTTTACCGCGAGGTGCCGCCCGTGCCGCTCTCCGCATTGCCGCTCGGCTTCGGCCGCGTCGGCGCGGATAACGCCACCTTCCGCACGGATGCATCGGAGAATGCGCTTTTTGCGGGCATCCATTTCGCAAAAAACAACGCCTATCACGGGCATCACGATATGGGCACTTTTATTCTCAATCTGGGAGATAAGCGATTCTTCGTTGACCTTGGCTCGGATAACTATAATCTCAAGCCCTATCGCGGCTGCTATCGCTTCCGCGCCGAGGGGCATAACACCGTGATCTTCAATCCCTCTCCCAAAAACGATCAGATCTGGGAGGCGGCCTGCACCACGAACCGCTTCGTTGATACCGAGGCGTACGGCTTCGCCATTGCCGATATGTCGGCGGCGTATCCGGGGAAGCGCGCGGTGCGCGGTCTGCGCCTTGACCGAGAGAGTGAAGCCGTCCTTTTGCAGGATGAGATCGAGTGCGTGGAAGGTGATTTGATCCGTTGGTCGGCGCACACGCCCGCCAAGGTAGCTCTTTCGGAGGATGGAAAAAAAGCCATCCTCGATATAGACGGCGTGAAGCTTTGCGCCGAGATCATGACGGAGGGCGTATTTACGGTCTGTCCCGGCCGTGCGGATGAGAATTCTCCCATCGTAGAGCCCGCACCGCGTGAGTCCTCTCCCATTCCCGAGCCGCAGAGAGATAACGAGGGCATTTCTCGTCTCACGCTCTATCTTTCCGGCAAGGCCTCGCACCGCATTGCCGTGCGATTTTATCCGCTTTCCGCTTCGGAAAAGCAGGAAGGTGCCGTCTTGCCGCTTGCGCTTTGGGCGTAAAATGCCGCGTGTAGAAATGTTCATTTTTTTGTGCTATAATAATTTGGAATTTAGCAATGACGCTTTGGAAATTGACAAAAAGGAGATTTTCGTATGAATGGAGAATTAAGCTGGAATTTCAGCATGGCAAATTACGGTCCGGTTTGGTCATTTATGGTTCAGCTTGGCCTTTTGCTTCTATTCTTGTTGGTTGGAAACACCCTGCGCAGAAAGATCGCAATCTTCCGTAAGGGACTTGTGCCATCCGCCCTGCTTGGCGGAACGGTGCTTCTTCTGTTGAATATCATCACGAAGAATTTCATGGGCTTCTCCATGGTCAATAATCAGCTGATGCAGGTGATCACCTATCATTGCCTTGCGATTGGCTTTGCCGCCATGACCTTGAAGACCGAGCGTTGCACGCATAGAACGCAGCGCATCCAGGTTGCCGAATTCGGCGCGTTGCAGGGCGGCACGTATATGCTCCAGGCCTTCCTCGGCCTCGGCATCACGCTTCTCATGTTCTTTTTCACTACCGGTGCAGGCACAAGGGTGATCTCTTACATCTGCGGACTGATCCTACCCCTAGCATTCGGCCAAGGCCCCGGTAACGCCCTGAGCTGGGATATCAACTTCACGAATACGCCTGCGGCACAGTTCGCAGGAAACGGAAGCTTCGGCCTCTCGCTCGCCTCCATCGGCTTCGTGGTCGCCTCCGTGTTTGGCGTGCTGTATATCAATATTCATAAACGTGTAGGAAACCTTACGGTTCGTAGCGGAAGACCCGTGGATGCGCTTGGAAACGAGCCCGAGCAGGATGAGATCCCCGATAATGAATCCGTGGATAAATTCACGTTGCAGGTGGGCTTCGTAGCGCTTGCTTACGCGCTTTCCTTTGGCTTTATGTGTCTGCTCGGCGTGATCTCGGATTTCACGAACAGTATCGCATGGGGCTTCAACTTCCTTTGGGCTTCTCTCGGCGCTATGCTGATCAAGGCGGTCGTCAAAAGACTTCGCAAGCATAATCTCATGCACCGTGGGTATATCAATAACTATCAGATGGACCGCATCTCGGGCTTTGCCTTTGACCTTATGATCGTTGCGGGCGTTTCCGCCATCGAGATCAACGATATCCGTGGCTATATCCTTCCCATCGTGATCCTCAGCGTTGTCGGCGCGATCGTCACCTACGTGTATATCCGCTTGGTTTCCAAGGAGTGCTTCAAGGGCTTCGAGCATGAGTTTTTCCTGATGAGCTACGGTACTTTGACGGGAACGGCATCGAACGGTATGATCCTCACCAAGGAGATCGATCCCGCGCTTCGCACGCCGACCTCCAGCCTCTATATTCTTTCAAACTTCCCGGCTATGATCATGATCGCGCCGCTTCTTTTGCTTCTGGGCTTTGCGGGAAAATCGCTCACGAACGCGATCATCGCCTGCGCGATCTTCTTCATCCTTTGGCTTGCTTACACCTTGTTTTTGTTCCGCAGAAGAATCTTCAAAAAGTATTACAAGGATAAGCCCGTTCCGGTCTGGAAGGATGCGGCAGAGCAGACCTCCGAGGAGTAAATAACCGCTTTAAGGGACGGAGATGCATTTTGATCTCCGTCCCTTTATCATTTTGCCGACAATTTTTGGGTATATACGGTGATTTTTAGACCTTGTAATTAAAAAAAGGGCGTGCTATACTATATTAAAAAAGAAAATTCGGAGGAAAAAATATGAAAGAATCCTTTGTAGTCGGAAAAGCAAAAAGAGTGATCACGCCGCCGCTCGGAACGCCGCTGTACGGTTATCCGAAATACGAGCAGAGAAAAGCGACCTCCGTGCATGACGATCTGTATGCCAACTGTGCCGTTTTCGGTTACGGAAAGCCGAGCGCGCTTCTGCTTTCTCTTGATATATGCGCCGTTCGTACGGATCTGACGAGTCGTATTGCCGCCGAGATCGAGAAGGCTACGGGGATCGATGCGAAAAACGTGATCATCTGTGAGATACATACGCACTCGGGCCCCTGCTGTACCTTTACGCCGGGCTGGGGGGTGAGCAACGATAGCTATATCGACGAGATATTGGTTCCTATGTGCGTTGCCGCCGCCAAGGAGGCGTGCGAAACGGCAGAAGAGGCGCTTCTCGGTATCGGAACGACCGATTCTTACGTCGGCATCAACCGTCGCCAGCTTCTCGAGGACGGCAGAGCCTCCCTCGGGCAGAATCCTTACGGTTGCTTTGATAAGGAAATGACGGTGCTTTCCTTCGTGAATCGGAAGAAAGAGCCCATTCTGAATATCGTGCATTACGGAGCGCACGGAACGGCATCGGGACAAGGCCTAGAGATCACGCGAGACTGGTCGGGCTACATGGTTGACCGTCTGGAGGCGCAGTCGGGGGCGATGACCTTCTTTGCCAACGGCGCGGAGGGCGACGTCGGCCCAAGGCTCACGAACGGCCGCACGGTAGGAACGATGGAAATGGCGGCAGAGGTCGGCGGCGTGGCGGCGATCGATGCCATTCGCGCATACCGCAATATCCGCGAATACCGTGAGGTGGATTTTGAGGTTTTTCACGGAGAGCTGAATATCCCCTATAAGCCCTTTCCCACCGAGGAACAGATCAAGGCAGAGCTTGCCGAGATCGAAAAGGGCGAGATCGTCGGCATGGCGATTATTCTGCAGAACACGCTGAAGTCGCGCCTCAAGGTTTATGAGAATGGGGAAGAGATCCCCGAAAAGTGGAGCTTTCCGCAGGTAATGATCCGCCTGAACAGCGCGATCTTCGTCCCGTTTCCCTTTGAGGTCTTTTCGGAGATCACGGTGCGCCTCCGTCAGTACAGCCCCTTCGGGCACACGCTTTCGCTTTGCAATGCAAACGGTGCGCTTGCGTACCTGCCCTCCAAGGAGCAGATCGCGCGCGGCGGCTACGAGGTGGAGCAGTTCACGCGCCGTCATGTCTTCACAATGGTGGACGACACGGATGACCGCATCATCAACGAAAACCTCGCCATTATGCGAAAGAATCAAAAATAAATTCCGCAATAAAAAAGCGCTTGCGCACCGAAAACGGTGAGCAAGCGTTTTGCTTTAAATATCCTCTGCCAGCGTTTTTCTTTTTTCCCATCTTCCGCTAAGGAAATAAATGATAGAGGGAATGGCGTAGCCGTAGGGCGCAAGGCCGTATCCGAGAACGAAGCCGAAAAAGCCGAGGTTGAAAAAGATTCCGAAGAGCCAGGAAAGGCCGATGCGGAGCACAACGCCGTCGAGGATCGCAAGCGCCATGCAGAGCTTTGCATTTCCGATTCCCTGAATGAAGGCGCCGCTTCCGCGCATAAGAGCGAAGGCGGGGAACATCCAGAGGATCGCGCGGATAAAGTCGCCGGACATACCGTGCACCAGGGGATCGTCCGAGAATGCCATAAAGAGCTGCGTTCCGATCGTCAGATACAGCGTCATAAAGAAGACCGTAAGAATAACGGAATAGAGCGTCGAATAAAAAACGACCTTTTTGGCTCTCTCGTTTTTGCCTGCGCCGATGTTCTGGCTGATCATCGGAACGGCCGCATACTGTATTCCTTGTGAAATTTTATTTACAATATCGTCGATTCTGACACCGACGCCGAAGGTCGCGGAGGCAACGACGCCAACCTCGTTGATCAGCGCATTAACGACGAGCATCGAAAGATTGATGCAACCGGACTGTATAGCCATCGGCGTTCCGATCGAGGTGATCATGCCCGTGTATTTTCGCCTCGGGATAAAGCTTTTTTTGTGAAAATCGAAGCCGAATTCCTCGCGCTTGCGGTAAAGATAGAAGAGCGAGAAGAGGAAGGAAGCCGCTTGGCCGATGATGGTTGCCCATGCCGCGCCCGCAACGCCCCAGCCGAGAATGCCGGTGAAAAGAATATCCAAAGCGAGGTTGACGGCGGATGCAATTCCGATAAAGAGAAACGGGCGCTTCGCATCTCCCATGCCGCGCAGTACGGCGGAAACCAGGTTGTAGCCTGCGGTAAAGATCAGACCTACCGCGCAGATCACAAGATAATCTCTTGCCATCTCGAGGGATTCCGTGGGCACCTTCATCCAGCGAAGAATGAGATTTTGGCCACAGAGGATCACGGCCGAGAACGCAAGCGAGAGAAGTGAAACGAAGGAGAAAAGCGTGCCGATGATATCCGACATTTCCCGTTTTTTGCCCGCGCCGAGCGCCTGCGCCAAAAGCACCTGACCGGCGTTGGAAAAGCCGAGGCACGCCATGGATGCGAAGTTAATGATCTGGCTGGAGAGAGAAACGGCGGAAAGTCCCGCCGTACCCACGCATTTGCCGACGATGATCATATCGATCGTGCTGTAAAAAACGAGCAACGCGTTGGATGCCATGAAAGGCAGAGAGAAGAGAAGCATCTGCTTTGCAATGCTTCCTTCCGTAAAGCTCTTTTGTAATTTTTTTGTACTCATACGTAAGGTCCTTTATGATTTCTTTTATTATTTTACCATAGCGAGAAAAAATATGCAAGAGCTTTGCTTGAATTTTAGTTTTAATGTAGTATGCTTTATTAAAATAGCAAAGGAGAACGAAGAAAGAAAGCGATGCAGAATAGATCTTCGGTACAAATAAAAAAACAGAGGATTTTTCAATCCTCTGTTTTTTGTAAACAAATATTTGGAAATAATGATGATTTTTCCGAGTTACAGCTTTAAAAGATCTTCGCAGGAAAGCGTTTCGATGCCGCATTCGTCAAGGATCTTGTTCATGGCGTCCGCATCGGACGCCTTCAGGACCACGTAGGCCTTATCGGCCTCCATGGAAAGACCGTACAGGTATTCAATATTCACGCCCTTCGCGTCGATGACGCTGAGAAGCTCCTGCAACGCGCCGACTCTGTGAGGGATCGTAATGATGGAAACGTCGGAAAGCAGGGAGGAAAATCCCTTTTCAACGAGCCTTTCCTTGCCCTTTGCCGCATCGTCAACGATCAAGCGAAGAAGGCCGAATTCCGTGGTGTCGGCAAGGCTCATGGAGAGGATGTTGACGCCGCCTTCCTTCAGAACGCTCAGAACCTCGGAGAGAGTGCCCGTTCTGTTTTCAATAAAAACTGTGAGCTGCTTTGCAAACATGCTTTGTTCCTCCTTGTTTTGCGCTTTTTACTTTTCTGCAAGGCCCCAGCCGCGAAGGAATGCCTCGCGGTTGATCGCCACGGTCTTGGGAGGCACGGTTGCCTCCACGGTGTCGAGCCAGAGCGCCTGGTCAAAGCCGATATGCTTTGCCGCAAAGCCGAGCACGACGGAGTTCAGAACCTTTGCATTCTTCAATTCAAGCGCGATCGCGCGCGCATCCAATGCGTAGAGCGTATGCTCTTTTTTGAGGCTTTCGATGATGTTCTCGGGATATTCCTTTGCGCCGATCACCACGGTCATGGGATCAATGCGGCAATCGTTGACGATAAGAACGCCGTCCTTTTTGAGGTAATGCGCGTAGCGCTGTGCCTCCAGTCTTTCAAACGCGATCACAACGTCGGCCTGTCCTTCCTCAACGACGGGCTCGTAAACGCTTTCGCCGAAACGAACGAAGGTAACCACGCTGCCGCCGCGCTGTGCCATACCGTGCACCTCGGAGATCTTAACGTCGAGGCCTGCGGCAAGAGCGGCGCGGCCGATGATTCTGCTTGTGAGCAGCGTACCCTGTCCGCCGACGCCCACGATCATAATATTCTTCGTCATGCTTCCTTCACCACCGTTTCAATTGCGTTAAATTTGCAGTAATTCTTGCACAGACCGCAGCCGTTGCACATGGTGGCGTCGATCTGCATCTTTCCGTCGGCCCCTCTCGTGATGGCGGGGCAACCGATCTTGAGGCATGCGCCGCAGGCCTTGCAGGCGTCTGCGTTTACCTCACAGCAGTTCGGGAATTTCTGTCCCTTCAGAAGAACGCAGGGAGATTTCGTGATGATAACGGTCAGCATGTCACCCGCAACGCTCTCCTTTACGGTCTTTTCGAGCGTTTCCACGTCGAAGGCATTCACCTCGATCACGCGCGGCACGCCGATGGTGCGGCAGAGTGCGGCGAGATCGATCGCATAGGTGCCCTCGCCCTTCAGCGTCTTGCCGGTCGCGGCATGCTCCTGATGTCCCGTCATACCGGTGGTGCGGTTGTCAAGGATCATTACCGTGGCGGTTGACTTGTTGTATACCATGTTGATAAGAGAGTTCACGCCCGTATGTAAGAAGGTGGAGTCACCGATCACGGCAACCCAGTTCTTGATAAATTCCTTGCCCTTGCCCTTTTCCATTCCGTGTAGTCCGGAGATGGAGGCACCCATGCAGACCGTCGTGTCGATCACGCCGAGGGGAGCAACGGCACCGAGCGTGTAGCATCCGATATCGCCGGAGGCGTGGATCTTCAGCTTCTTCAAAACGGAGAATACACTTCTGTGCGGACATCCGGGGCAGAGAATGGGCGGGCGCGCGGGAGATTCTGCTTTTTCAAACACGGACTCGTCCTTGCCGTAAAGAACGCGGCGCAGAAGATTTGCGCTGTATTCTCCCTGCTTTGTAAAGAGTTCTTTGCCTTTTACGTCAAATCCCCATGCGCGGATCTGCTCTTCGAGCACGGGCTCAAGCTCTTCAAATACGTAAACGGTCTTTACCTTTTTGCAGAATTGCTCTACGAGCTTCTTGGAAATGGGGTTCACAAGGCCGAACTTCAGAACGCTTGCCTCGGGGCAGACTTCCTTCACGTACTGGTATGCAATGCCGCAGGTGATGAAGCCGACGGAGGTGTCCCCCCATTCGATCTTATTCACGGAAAGAGAAGCGGCATCCTCGGCAAGACGGATCTCTCTTGCCTCCACGACCTTGTGGCGGCCGATGGCGGGGGCGGGCATCATTACGTACTTTGCGGGATCTCTTGCATATTCCTTGTCCGCAACCTCCTCGCGCTCGCAAAGCGTAACGGCACTTTGAGAGTGCGCGAGCTTCGTGGTGGTGCGCAGGATCACGGGGGTGTCGTATTTTTCGCTGATCTCGTAGCCGAGCTTCACGAATTCCTTCGCCTCGGAGGAGTCGGAGGGCTCAAGCACGGGCACGTGCGCAGAGCGGGCGATCATACGGGTGTCCTGCTCGTTCTGCGAGCTTGCAAGGCCGGGATCGTCTGCCACGACGATGACGGAGCCTCCGCCAACGCCCGTGTAAGAGAAGGTGTAGAGCGGGTCGCTCGCAACGTTAAGGCCAACGTGCTTCATGCACGCAAGCGAGCGCACGCCCGAAATCGAAGCGCCGATGGCAACCTCGCAGGCAACCTTTTCGTTGGGTGCCCACTCGGTGTAGACCTCGTCGTATTTGGAAAGGTATTCGCTGATCTCGGTGCTGGGCGTGCCTGGGTATGCGCTGGAAAGCTTAACGCCTGCCTCGTAAGCGCCTCTGGCGATCGCCTCGTTGCCGAGCATGATCTGTTTGTTTGACATTTTTATCTCCATTCTGTCGCCGTGTGCGACACTGATCTGCTTTGAAATTATTTTGTGCCGCCTCTTAAATCCTTGACGCGCTTTGCTTTTCCCTCGAATCTTTGCAGGGTGTTGGGGGAAACGAGCAGCACCTTCGCATCGAGTCCGAGAATGATCTGCAGCTTATGGCGCACCTCTCTCGTGATCCTTTCAAGCATCGCAAAGGAGTCGGTCACCTCCGCAAGCTCCACCTTCACGGTCAGCTTGTCAAGATAGCCGTCGCGCTCCAGAATGATCTCATAGTGCGGTCCGAGCTCTGCCACGCTGAGGATGACCTCCTCGATCTGGCTCGGGAAGACGTTCACGCCGCGGATCTTGAGCATATCGTCCGCGCGGCCGCAAAGATTTTCCATGCGGCAGAAGGTTCTTCCGCATTCGCATTTTTCATAGAAGAGGCGCGTGATGTCCTTGGTGCGATAGCGGATGAGGGGAATGCCTTCCTTTTTGATACAGGTGATCACCAGCTCGCCCTGCTCTCCCGCGGGGAGAACCTCGCCGGTTTCGGGGTTGATGATCTCGGGGATGAAAATATCCTCGTTGATATGTAAGCCGCAGTGCGCGAGGCATTCGCCCGAAACGCCGGGACCCATCAGCTCGCTCATGCCGTAGTTGGTGGTGATCAGAAGCTCCTCGCCCCAGTATTTATGCATCTCCTCGCGCATGGCATCGGTCAGAAGCTCGCTGCCGACCAGCGCGATCTTGACGGAGAGATCCTTTTTTGGATCAACGCCCATATCTCTTGCCACCTCGGCAAGGCGAAGCGCGTAAGAGGGGGTTGCCACGAGAAGCGAGGTCTCGAAATCCTTCATATACATGATCTGCTTTTCGGAATTTCCCGTCGAGGAGGGAACGATGGCCGCGCCGATTTTTTCAAGACCGTAGTGCAGACCGAGCGCACCCGTAAACATGCCGTAGCCGAAGCAGATCTGTGCCACGTCCTTTTCGGTCGCGCCGCCCATGCAAGCGATTCTTGCCACGCACTCCGTCCAGGTTTCAAGGTCCTTTTGCGTGTAGCCGACAACGGTGGGCTTGCCCGTCGTGCCGCTGGAGGCGTGAATGCGCACGAGCTCATCCTTCTTCACGGCAAAAAGCCCGAAGGGATAGGTGTCGCGCATATCTTGCTTGGTAACGAAGGGGAGCTTCTTAAGATCGTCAAGCGTCTTGACGTCCGCAGGGCAAACGCCCGCGTCCTCCATCTTTTTTCTGTAATAGGGAACCTTGTCCCAAACTCTTTGTACGGTTTCCTGCAAGCGTTCAAGCTGAATTTTCTCGATCTGCTCGCGAGGTAAGGTTTCTTCTTTAGACCAAATCATTTTTCTGTCCTTATTTAAAATAATAGAGAATAATAAGGATTGTACCACAAACCGATGCGAATATCAATTGTTTTTTCGCTTTTTCTGACAAAAAAATCGCATATTTTCTTGAATTTACAATTTGTTAAAAAATATTTAATAATATAATATGCTTTGCGTGTAGTTCGTCGATTTAAGATCGGGGTAACGCCCTTTTTGAAAAAACGTGGCACAAGATATCGAAGGTGCAACCTTGTGCTCGCCTGCACTGTGCGAAAAAACGGTTTTGTTTATATATTTTTCTGCGAATATCCGCAGTATTCTTTGGAAAATACCATAAAGGAACAAAAAACAAGAAAAGTCGATGCGCGCGGAGGCCTTGCTTCGCTCTTTTGAAGAAAGCAGGGCGCGGCGGTGGCGGTATTCTTGCCGAAAAACCGTTTTCCGTTTTTTATAATTACCTATTGAAATTTATCTTATATTGTGTTATAATATTATGGGTTAAAATTTTATTAAATTCTCTGAACAAGCAATAATCAGTTTCGAAGGATTGGATCCAATATTGCGTTTATTCGCGAAAGGATAATAAATGGAATACCGTATTGAGCATGATTCTATGGGGGAGATGAAGGTTCCTGCCGACCGTCTTTGGGCGGCGCAGACCCAGAGAAGTCATGAAAACTTTGAGATCGGCGTTGGCATCGAAACCATGCCCGCGGAGATCATTCACGCCTTTGGCGTGCTGAAGAAGCCCGCCGCTATCACGAACCATAAGCTTCGCCCCGACAAGATGACGGATGAAAAGCTCGGTGCGATCAAGGCGGCGTGCGACGAGGTGATGGCAGGTAAGCTGAACGGCCATTTTCCTCTCGTCGTGTGGCAGACCGGATCGGGCACGCAGTCGAACATGAACGCCAACGAGGTCATCGCCAATCGCGGAAATCAGATCCTCGGCAAGGCGCTTCTGCATCCCAATGACGATGCGAATATGAGTCAGTCCTCCAACGATACGTTTCCCACGGCGATGCACATCGCGGCGCTTCTTTCGCTCGAGGATAAGCTGATCCCCGCGGTGAAGGAGCTGATCGCCACCTTCGTCAGACTCGAGGCGGAAAACGAGGGCATCGTTAAGAGCGGAAGAACGCATCTGCAGGATGCGACTCCGATCAAGTTCAGCCAGGAGATCAGCGGCTGGCGATCCAGCCTTGAAAAGGACGTGGAGCTCCTCACTCGCTCGATCGAGCCCCTTCGCGAGCTTGCGCTCGGCGGCACGGCGGTCGGAACGGGGCTGAATGCGCCTCAGGGCTTTGATATTGGCGTGGCCGAAGAGGTCTCCGTGATCACAGGCAAGCATTTCGTAACGGCTTCCAATAAGTTCCATGCGCTCACCTCCAAGGATGAGCTCGTATTTGCGCACGGCGCGATCAAGGCGCTGGCTTGTGATATGATGAAGATCGCAAACGATATCCGTTGGCTGGCATCCGGACCGAGAGACGGTCTTGGAGAGATCTTTATTCCCGAAAACGAGCCCGGCTCCTCCATCATGCCCGGCAAGGTGAACCCCACGCAATGCGAGGCGGTCACCATGGTAGCCGTTCAGGTCATGGGCAATGACGTTGCGGTCAGCATGGCGGCATCGCAGGGCAACTTTGAGCTGAACGTGTTCATGCCCGTTTGCATCTATAATTTCCTTCAGTCCGCAAGGCTTCTTGCCGAGGCGATCGCTTCCTTTAATAAAAACTGTGCCGTCGGCATTAAGGCAAATAAGGAAAAGATGCACCATAATCTCCATAATTCCTTGATGCTCGTCACCGCGCTGAATCCCTACATCGGTTATGAAAATGCGGCAAAAACGGTAAAGAAGGCGTTCAAGGACGATATCTCCCTGAAGGAGGCTTGCGTTGCGCTCGGCTTTCTGACGGCGGAAAAATTTGATGAGGTCTTCCATCCCGAGCAGATGGTATAATTTAAGAAAAAATAATATAATAAAAATATAAATGAAGAAAGGATTACCCCCATGAAAAAACTCGATTTGACCAAGTACGGCATTCTCAGCACCACTGAGATCGTGCACAACCCCTCCTACGAGGAGCTTTTCAAGGCAGAGACCGATCCTGCTCTCGAGGGCTTTGAGAAGGGCCAGCTCACCGAGCTCGGCGCAGTAAACGTTATGACCGGTATCTACACCGGCCGTTCCCCCAAGGATAAGTTCATCGTTATGGACGATACCTCCAAGGACACCGTTTGGTGGACCTCCGATGAGTTCAAGAACGATAACAAGCCCGCTTCCGTTGAGGCTTGGAACGCATGCAAGAAGCTTGCTATGGATCAGCTCTCCGGCAAGAAGCTTTACGTTATGGACCTCTTCTGCGGCACCAACAAGGACTCCCGCATGGCAATCCGTTTCGTAATGGAGGTTGCTTGGCAGGCGCACTTCGTTAAGAACATGTTCATCACTCCCTCCGCAGAGGAGCTTGAAAACTTCGAGCCCGATTTCGTGGTTTACAACGCATCCAAGGCAAAGGTTGAGAACTACAAGGAGCTCGGCCTTAACTCCGAGACCGCAGTTCTCTTCAACCTTACCTCTCGCGAGCAGGTTATCCTGAACACCTGGTACGGCGGTGAGATGAAGAAGGGTATGTTCTCCATGATGAACTACTACCTGCCTCTCAACGGCATGGCTTCCATGCACTGCTCCTCCAACACCGATATGAACGGTGAGAACACCGCACTCTTCTTCGGCCTTTCCGGTACCGGTAAGACCACCCTTTCCACCGACCCCAAGCGTCTTCTCATCGGTGATGACGAGCACGGCTGGGACGACGAGGGCGTATTCAACTTCGAGGGCGGCTGCTATGCAAAGGTTAT